>JBEVJO010000070.1:0-3687 GCA_040510175.1 Caulobacterales bacterium | reverse complement strand
CGGATGGCTTCACGCTGGAGCGCGCGCGTGATTTTCGCGCAGCCGGAATCAACCGGCTATCACTTGGCGTACAATCCTTTGACGATGCCGCGCTGAAAGCGCTCGGCCGCACGCATGACGCAGCGCAGGCGCTGGCGGCGATTGATGTCGCGCAGAAGGTTTTCGATCGCGCCTCAATCGATTTGATCTATGCGCGCCAGGATCAAAGCTTCGCCGATTGGCGGCGCGAATTGCAGCAGGCCGCCGACACGGGCGTGCGCCACATCTCGGCGTACCAACTGACGATTGAAGAGGGTACTGCCTTCGCGAAATCCTATCAGCGCGGCACGCTGCGAACGCCCGCCAACGATCTTGCGGCAGACTTCTATGAAGCGACGCAAGATGCCTTGGACTCTGCTGGTCTGCCCGCCTACGAAATTTCCAATCATGCCGCTTCGGCGGAGGACCAAAGCCAGCACAATCTTTTATATTGGCGCTCGCATGATTGGGTGGGAGTCGGACCGGGCGCGCACGGGCGCATCGCAATCGATAGCATTCGGCACGCAACGGAAGCGTGCGCGTTGCCGGCGGATTATATCGCGGCTGTGGCATCCTCAGGGACGGGCTGGAGTTCACAGGAGCAACTCGCCGCCGAAGAGGTTCGCGCTGAAGGCATCTTGATGGGCGTGCGTGTCGGCGAAGGTTTGGAGTTGAATCGCTGGAGCGTGGATGTCGCAAGAGCGTCTTCGTTTGTGAAAGATGGCTTGGCGATCATTGAGGGCGATCGGTTTATCTTGACGCCACAGGGGCGCCTGCTCGCCGACCGGATCGGCGCTGAATTGTGTGACTGACGCCGCGTTTTGACGGCGTAGCAGGGTGGCAATCCCAGGCGGGGGCGTTTATTGAAGCCGCCCGATTGGACCTCCCTTATGCAACCTTCAGCATCCCCGCATCGCAAGGCCGCACTTGCGTTCATTTTCGTGACCGCTGTGCTCGACGTTTTGTCGATGGGCATTACGATTCCTGTGCTGCCGGCCTTGATCGAAGAATTCACCGGCTCCAATGCGCAAGCCGGCGTGATGAATGGCGTGTTTGTTGCCGTCTGGGCGTTCATGCAGTTTGTTGCGTCGCCAGTGATCGGCTCGCTGTCGGACCAATATGGACGGCGGCCTGTCATCCTGGTGTCCACCGGCGGACTGGCGGCGGATTACGTTCTGATGGCGCTTGCCCCCAGTCTTTGGTGGCTAGCCGTGGGCCGCATGATTTCGGGCGTCACATCGGCGAGCTTCACAACAGTGTTCGCCTATATGGCGGACATCACGGCGCCGGAAGACAGGGCGCGCGGCTACGGCTTGATCGGCGCAGCCTTTAGTGCGGGATTTGTCGCGGGTCCATTATTGGGCGGCGTGTTCGGCGAAATCTCGCCCCGCGCGCCGTTCTGGGTGGCGGCGAGTTTGAGCGGACTTGCGTTCCTCTATGGGCTGTTCGTCTTGCCGGAATCGCTGGCGCCGGAAAAACGCATGAAGTTTTCCTGGAGCAGGGCGAATCCGCTCGGCGCTTTGACTCTCTTGCGCTCGCACAAAGAATTGCTTGGCCTGTCCGGCGTCAATTTCCTTTTGTATTTCGCGCATCACGTTTTTTCGGTCGTGTTCGTTTTATACGCTGCGCTCCGGTACGAATGGTCGCCGTGGCAAGTGGGCGCGCTGCTCGCTTTGGTTGGCGGCCTTGATATGATTGTTCAAGGAACGATCGTTGGCCCGCTCGTGAAGCGTTTCGGCGATCGGGCCGTGATGGTGTTTGGCCTGTTCAGCGGCGCCATCGGACTCGCCTGTATGGGATTGGCGCCGACAGGTCTGTTTTTCGTGCTGGCGATGTTCCCGAACGCGCTTTGGGGACTGGCGATGCCGACGATCCAAAGCCTGATGACGCGGCGTGTGTCGGAATCCGAACAAGGCCAGTTACAGGGCGCGAACAATAGCGTCGGCAGCATTGCCGGAGTCGCCTCGCCTTTGTTTTTCGGTGCGATGTATAGTCTTACAGCCGGGCCGGATGCGCCGTTTCATTTGCCGGGCGCGTCGTTTCTGATCGCCGGCTTTATATTGTTTTTGTCCGCTGTGCTGGGCTGGCATCTCGCGCGCCAGAGTGACAGCGTCGATGCCGTGCCGGAGGAGGCGTGATGGACAAAGCTCTGAGGTTTGATCTCGCTGATGTCGCCGCCGAACATGGCGCACCCGCCGAGGGCCGAACGATTTCGGGCGATCCGCAATTCACGACGTGGAATTTTGAAGAGGCGGACGGGCTCTATGCCGGCGTCTGGGAATCAACGCCCGGCAAGTGGCGCATCGCCTACGATGAGTGGGAGTATTTCCATATCCTCTCCGGCCACTCGATCGTCACGAGTGAGTCCGGCGAAGTCTGGACTCTCAAGGCCGGCGACAGCTTGGTCCTGCGGCCCGGTTTCACGGGGACGTGGGAAGTCATAGAAACCACGCGCAAGGATTACGTCATCCGCCTGTAGCTGCCGCTTCTTAAGCGCCGGGTTCAGGGAAACGGCGCGGCGAGGCATCGACGATTTTCGCGTCGCCCGGCGAGATTTCCAAAATGGCGAGTCCGCGTTCAGCCGTGCCGTCCGCCTTGAAACGGAACAGACCGTCCGCGCCCATAAAGCCATCGCTGTTTTCGATGCCGCTGCGGCTGATGCCTTGCGGGCCGTTGGCGCCGAGCGCCGACGCCAAGGCGGTGGCGTCATAGGCAAGGCTGGCCAGCTTCGGCGGCTTTTTGCCGAACGCCTTTTCATAGCGCGCTTCAAACGCGGCATGGGCGACGGGGTCTGCCGCAGCATACCAGCCGCCCTTGAGCGCAGGCTCCCGCGACACGTCTTCTTCGCCCCAGGCGCTGGTGCCCAGCACTTTGGTGCGGGTCATGTCGACCTTATTGATGATCAGCAGCGGGGCGATGGCGCGCAGCACGTTGCCTTTTTCAGGGATGAGGACGGCTTGCTTGCCGGCGGTGCGGCGCAGCGCGGCTGCGGCGCTGGCGATCGGGGCGGACAAAGCGGACGGATCGCGCGGATAGCGTTGGCTGACAGTCACCGTCCCGCCGGCGCGCGCGACGGCTGTGCGAAAAGCGGTATCCATACGCAGGCCGAGTTCGGTGTCGGGCGCCAGCAAGGCGAAATTCTTGTAACCCTTCTTGGCGGCGAACCCGACGATCCGGTCGACTTCCTGCTCGGCCGTGAAGCTGAGGATGTAGCTGCCGGACTGGGCGACCGACCGGTCATTGGTAAAAGCGATCAGCGGCACGTTCTTGGAGCGCGCGGTTTGGCTGGCGGCCGGAACGGTCGCTGACAAAAGCGGTCCCAGAATAATGTCGGCGCCGTCCTTCAGCGCCAGTTGCGTTGCTTCTTGCGCGCTTTGCGGCGTGCTGCCGGCATCCTTCGGCAACAGCATGACTTCATCGCCTGCCTGCTCGAACAGCGCCAGTTCAGCGCCATGCAGCAAACCTTCGGACTGATCGCGCACCTGGGCGCTGTTATGGGAGAAGGGCAGGATCACGGCGGCGCGCACGACTTTGCGGCCTTCCATGTGCGGCGGCAGAAGGCCCTTGGAGTCGCGCATGCTTTGCACGCTCACCATGCGGTCGCCGCGCACGCCTGCGCGCGTCGATCCAGGCGCCCCGGGCACGTCGACGCCCACATTCTGGGTGGCG
>JBEVJO010000069.1:0-10420 GCA_040510175.1 Caulobacterales bacterium | reverse complement strand
TGGGCATGACTGGCCGCTTGCTTGTGCGCGATGCGCTCAAAACCTGGGCGCCGGGCGACTTCTATGCCGCGCACGACCCGATTTCCGCACATGATCACGTGCTCATTCAGATGGAGCAGGCGGCCATTGTCTTTAACGATGTCCGGCGCTTTGGATCGCTACATCTCATCGCGCCGGGCGAAGAGGGAAATCATTTTCTACTCAATGCATTAGGACCTGAGCCCCTCGGGCCGAATTTTGACGGAGGGCGGCTTTGGATGGCGCTGAAAGACCGGAAAACGCCCATTAAGGCCGCTCTTTTGGATCAATCCTGCGTTGCAGGCTTGGGCAATATTTACGTTTGCGAGGCCCTGCACAGGGCGGGGATCTCGCCGCGCAGAAAGGCTGAAACTTTGGGCCCAAAACGCGCCGATCGCTTGGCGGGGGAGATTAAGGACGTTCTGAGCGAGGCCATCCGCTATGGCGGCTCGACCTTGCGCGACTTCGCTCATGCGGACGGCCAGGCCGGCGAATTTCAGGAGCGTTTTGCGGTGTATGGGCGAGAGGGCGCGCCGTGTCAGACGCCGGATTGCGGCGGCACTGTCTCGCGCATCGTCCAGTCGGGGCGGTCCACCTTCTTATGCACGGCCTGCCAGCGTTAAATAAACCAAGGCGCGCCCAATATTTTTGCGTATTCATGCGCATTGACGCTCGGGCGCGCTGCTGGTAATCCCCCCGCCTCCCGCGACGTGCGGAACGTAAGGAACTCAACACATGGCGAACACCCGTTCAGCCAAGAAAATGGTCAACAAGATCGCGCGCCGCACTGCGGTGAACCAAGCGCGCCGGTCCCGTCTGCGCACCTTCGTGCGTAAGGTCGAAGAAGCGATCGCCTCGGGCGATTACACAACGGCGAAAGCCGCGCACGTGGAAGCGGAACGCGAGCTGATGCGCGCGGCGACCAAGGGCGTGATGCACAAGAATACGAGCTCACGGAAAGTGTCGCGCCTGGCGCAACGCGTGAAGACTCTGAAGGCCTGATCACAGCCTTCGCATCCGGTGCCGGTAGTCAACTGAGCAATGCGCCGGTGACGAAAAAAAGATCAAAATAATTGTTCGGCGCATCGCGCCGTAGTTGCTATAAAACGGTCATCCGCCAGCAAGCGGGTGGCCGTTTTTCTATGCCGATTACGCATTATCTGTTATTTGAAAAAACGCGTGTTTTACGTGTTTTTCTCGGCCTGAAATTTTTTTCACCGGTTGTTCGTTGGATTGAAATCGGTTTGTGGCTGTCAATCAACTTCGTCAAGAAAATGTCGCATTTTGATCTTTCGGCGCCATCTCAAAACGAGTAGATTACTCCTGCCACACGAATTGATCCGTAGCCGGATCACTTGTTCCTCCCCGCAGCTTTGGGTTGCTTTCGAACAGGTGGTTTTGCGTGAAGTGTGGCGTCGTTAGGGACTGTTGGGGGCATATCTGAATGGACACCTCTGAAGAGGGCGCACCGATCGCTCGTGGCGGATTGGCGATTTGGAAACAAATCAAAGACATTTTGTGCGCCCGATTGGGCGATGCGTTGTACCGTTCCTGGATCGAACCGCTGAAGATCTACAGCTATGATGGCAAGATTCAGCTCATCGCGCCGAATGCGTTCAGCGGCGATCGCGTCCGCGAACAGCATCTGCGTATGATTCAGACGCTCTGGAATGAGCGTGACGCGTTGGCCGCTGAAAAGGGCCCGATCGTCATCGAAGTGGTGACGAACGATGAGTTGAGCCCTGACGCGATCGAGCTTCTGTCGGAAGCCGCCGCCGAAGCCGCTGAGCAAGGCCGTCAAGTGAGCAATCAAGCGCCGTCCGCGCGCGTTCTGGAAATGCCGCGCGGCCCGTCCGCTCGCATGACCTTTGACGATTTCGTTGTTGGCGCATCTAATCAACTCGCCGTTTCTGCCGCGCGCGGCATGGCGATGGGCGAAGGCTCGGCGCGTACTTTGTTCCTGTACGGATCGCATGGCTCAGGCAAGACGCACTTGGCGCAAGCCGTTTGGCATCTTTGCTTGCAAAAGGCGCCGAATTGCAAAGTGGTGTACCTATCCGCCGAACAATTCATGTCGCGCTTCGTTGCCGCTGTTCGCCCGGGCGGCGACATGGCCGCCTTCAAGGATCTTATCCGTAAGGCCGACGTGCTGATCATCGACGACATTCACGTGATTGCGCGCGAACAACGCAAAGGGACGCAAGAAGAGTTCTTCTTTACCCTGAACGAATTTGCGATTGATGGACGTATGGTGGTGCTGACCTCTGCGTTGAGCCCGGCGGAATTGCCGGAACTGGACGCGCGGGTTCGAGCGAAGCTGGCGGGTGGCATTGTCTGCTCGATCGCGGAACCCGATTTCGAACACCGCTGCGCCATCGTGGCCAAAAAGGTCAAGGAATTGGCCGTGGCAAGCGAGAACTTCGTCATGCCGCAGACTTTGATGGAGTACGTTGCGGGCGCCGTGAAGGGCAATGGACGCGTTCTCGAAGGCGCCATTGCTCAGATCCACCTGCACGCGGACCGTGGGCAGCGCCAATTGACGTTGGAGCTGATCGACAAGGCGATCGCGGAAACCGTGGGCGCCCTGCAACCGATCCCGCGCGTCGACACCATCATCCGGGTGATCGCGGACGATTCCGGCCTGACGCCGGACGACTTGATCTCGGCCTGCCGTAAGCGGCCGTTTGTGAACGCCCGGCATATTGCGCAGTATTTCGCGCGCAAATTGTCCAAAAAGTCCTTCCCGGATATCGCGCGCAGGTTTGGCGGCCGGGATCATGCAACCATCATGCATGGCGTCAGCAAGATCGAGGCGCGTCTTGAAGAGGATCCGACCTTTGCGCGGACTCTCAGCGCTCTTGAAAAGCGGATCTGGGACGCGTCGTCTAAGCATTAAATTCCGCGGGGATGCCCCTTCTGGGGTGCGGGGGTGGAGGAAGCGGCTCAGCATGGCTGGGCCGCTTTTTCTTTACTGTACTGCAGGGCACGTACAGCGGGAACGGCCAGATGGCCGAGTTCATCAATAAAGTTCTTGCCAATCGAAAATTTGCGCTAATGTCTCTGCCCGTGTGAGTCTGCCAATGCCCATCGACGGCGGCGCAGATGTAACCGGGTGAGCGCGAGGGCGGAGCCGGGGACCGGTTCGCTGGCCGCGCTTAAGGGACTCGCTGTTTAGGTTCGAACCGCCCGATGAAATTGACCATAGAACGCGCCGCGCTTTTGAAGTGCATCAGTCATGTTCAGAGCGTCGTCGAACGCCGCAACACTATTCCCATCCTGTCCAACATTCTGATCTCGGCCGACGACGATGTCGTCCGGCTTTCCGCGACCGATTTGGACATCGAGATCATGGATGCCGTCGACGCCAAAGTGGAGCGGGCAGGGTCGCTGACGGCGCCGGCGCACACCTTGTACGAAATCATCCGCAAACTGCCGGATGGCATGGCGGTCAAGCTTGAGGCGTCTCCGTCCGAGCCGCGCCTGACGCTGACGGCGGGCCGTTCGCGTTTTGCCTTGCCGGTTCTGCAGGCCAGCGATTTTCCTCTGATGAAGACCGAGGACTTCAAATCGACCTTCACAATCGATCGCGCCGACCTCGCGCGCCTGATCGACAAAACGCGGTTTGCGATCTCGACCGAAGAGACCCGCTATTACCTAAACGGCATCTACTTTCATGTGGCGCCGGAAAAAGGCGGCCCGCTTTTGCGCGCCGTCGCCACCGACGGACACCGTCTGGCGCTGGCCGAACAAACCGCACCTGCAGGCGCCGAGGGCATGCCGAGCGTGATTCTGCCGCGAAAGACCGTACACGAATTGCGCCGATTGCTGGATGATTCCACGGGCGAAGTGCAGGTCTCCGTTTCGGAAACCAAGGTGGCGTTCCATCTTGGCCAGGCACGCTTGGTGTCGAAGGTGATCGAAGGCGCATTCCCGGATTATGGCCGCGTCATTCCGCGCGACAATCAGCGGATGATGCGCGTTGAGAACAAGGCGTTCGCGGCGGCGGTTGATCGCGTTGCAACGATTTCGGCTGAAAAATCGCGGTCGGTGAAGATGGCGTTGGACAATGATCGCCTGACGCTCACCGTCAACAATCCTGAAACAGGGTTGGCGACCGAAGAGGTTGCTGCGACGTGCCCGCCCGAAGCGTTCGAGATCGGCTTCAACGCGCGCTATCTGCTGGACGTCACCGGTCAGATCGCTGGCGATGAATCGCAGTTTGAATTCGGCGATCCCGCATCTCCAACGTTGGTGCGTGATTTGAAGGATCCGCACGCGTTGTTTGTGCTGATGCCGCTTCGCGTGTGATTCAGCAGTCCCAGCCGGAACCAGCCGAACAATCTCCGGGACAAAAAACGCGCGCGGCTTGGCTGCGCCGGTTGTCGATCACGGACTTTCGTAATTACGCGCGGCTGGATTTGAATTTGGATTCGCGGCCGGTGGTGCTGTTCGGATCCAACGGCTCCGGCAAGACGAACATTCTCGAAGCGATTTCCTTGTTGGGGCCGGGCCGGGGCTTGCGTGGCGCGCCCTTGTCGGAGATCGGACGGCGCTTGCCCGAAGAGGCCGAGGGGAAGCCCTGGGCGTCGTCAGCGATTCTGGTGAACGCCTCGGGTGACGACACCCGCGTGGGCGTCGGTCTGGAGCGCACTGACACCGGCGGCTTTCGACGCGTGGCGCAACGCGACGGCCGGCCGGTAGGGCCGCAAGAACTGGCGAGTGAAATTCGCATCGTCTGGCTGACGCCGGCGATGGACCGCGTCTTCGCCGAAAGCGCAGGCGAACGGCGCAAGTTTTTCGACCGCCTAGTGATGGCCCACGCACCGGAACACGGCGCCGTCGCGGCCGCTTATGAGCGGGCCATGAAGGCGCGCCAGAAGCTGCTGGAGGAAGACCGGCGTGACCGCGTATGGCTTGAGGCGCTGGAGGCCGAGATGGCCGCCCACGGCGTCGCGCTGGCGGCGGCCCGGCTGGAGGTTCTAACAAGGCTGCAGGCCGCAATCGATGTGCGGGGCGACGGACCTTTTCCACAGGCCGATTTGGCTCTGGAAGGGGTCCTGGAAGCCGCTTTAGCCGAGGGCAAGGCGGCCGGGGACGTCGAGGATGAATTCGCCAGAACCCTGGCCAATGTCCGGCCCCGGGACGCGGCGGCGGGCCGGGCGCTGGATGGCCCACACCGGTCGGACGTAAAAGCCCGCCATCGGGCCAAAAACATGCCTGCGGAGCAGTGCTCAACCGGTGAGCAGAAGGCTATTTTGGTGGCGGTGACGCTGGCCAACGCCCGTGCGCTGGGTCCCAGCGGAATTGGGCTCAACGGCGCCGCGAATCCGTTATTATTATTGGATGAAGCGGGCGCGCATTTCGACGACAAACGGCGCGCGGCGCTGTATAATGAACTGGCGATTTTGCCTGGGCAGGCATGGCTTACGGGGGCGGATAAATCCATGTTCGATTCTTTCGCCGGCGCCGCCCAATTCATCGAGGTCTCGGACGGGAAAACCCGTCCATTGTGACGCTCCAACATTGAGGGATTTTTACGGATGAGCGAAGCTACCGCTCCCAATCCGGACTATGGCTCGGACTCAATTCGGGTCCTTAAGGGCCTCGACGCGGTGCGCAAGCGTCCGGGCATGTATATCGGCGACACCGATGACGGCTCGGGCCTGCATCACATGGTCTACGAAGTCGTCGACAACGCCATCGACGAGGCGCTCGCGGGCCATTGCGATCGCGTGATTGTGACCTTGCATCCGGACGGCTCGGCCGAGATCGAGGACAATGGCCGCGGCATCCCGACCGACATCCACGCCGAAGAAGGCATCTCCGCAGCCGAGCTGGTGATGACCCAGCTGCATGCCGGCGGCAAATTCGACCAGAATTCCTACAAGGTCTCCGGCGGCCTGCATGGCGTCGGCGTGTCGGTCGTGAATGCGCTCTCGCTTTGGCTTGATTTGACGATCTGGCGTGGCGGCAAAGAATATTACATGCGCTTCAAACACGGCGATTCTGAAGCGCCGCTGGCGATGCGCGGCGATGCGCCCAAAGTCGACGGCAAGCAAAAGCGCGGCACGTGCGTGCGCTTTTTGCCGTCGGTTGACACCTTTACGATGGTGGAGTTCGACCGCAAGACGCTGGAGCATCGCCTGCGTGAATTGGCGTTCTTGAATTCCGGCGTCTCGATTGTGTTCCGCGATCTGCGCGGCCCCGATCCCTTCGAAGAAGTGATGGCCTATGAGGGCGGCATCGCCGCCTTTGTGGCGCACCTTGACCGCCACCGCTCAGCGTTGATCGGTGAACCGATCGCCGTCAAAGGCATCCGCGATGGCGTCGTCGTGGAGGCCGCCTTGCAATGGAACGATGGCTACGCCGAAGCCGTGCATTGCTTCACCAACAACATTCCGCAGCGCGACGGCGGCACCCACTTGGCGGGCTTTCGGGGCGCGCTGACGCGAGTCGTGAATTCCTATGCGTCGTCCAGCGGCGCGGCGAAAAAGGAAAAGGTCGATATATCCGGAGATGACGCGCGTGAAGGCCTGACCTGCGTGCTGTCCATCAAAGTGCCGGACCCGAAATTTTCCAGCCAAACGAAGGACAAACTGGTCTCGTCCGAAGTGCGGCCGGTTGTCGAAGGCGTGCTCGGCGAAGCCTTGGGGCGCTGGTTTGAAGAAAATCCCGCATCGGCGAAAGCCGTTATGGGCAAGATCGTCGAAGCCGCCGCCGCCCGCGAAGCGGCGCGCCGCGCTCGCGAATTGTCTCGCCGCAAAACGGCGCTCGACGTTGCGTCGTTGCCCGGCAAGCTTGCCGATTGTCAGGAACGCGATCCGGCGAAATCCGAACTCTTCATCGTCGAGGGCGACTCGGCGGGCGGCTCTGCGAAACAGGGACGCAATCGGGAAAACCAGGCGGTTCTGCCGCTGCGCGGTAAAATCCTGAACGTGGAGCGCGCCCGCTTCGACAAGATGCTGGGCTCGGATCAGATCGGTACGCTGATCACCGCGCTGGGCGCCGGCATCGGGCGCGATGATTTCGACATCAACAAACTACGCTATCACAAAATCATCATCATGACGGACGCCGACGTTGACGGCGCCCACATCCGGACGCTGCTGCTGACGTTCTTCTACCGTCAGATGCGGGAGCTGATCGATCGCGGGCACATCTATATCGCCCAGCCGCCGCTCTATAAGGCGACCAAGGGCCGGTCCGAGCGCTATCTCAAAAATGACGCGGACCTGGAAGAATATCTGATCGGCGACGGCACCGAGGGCGCCATCCTGCGTCTGAAGTCCGGCGAGGCGATCTCCGGCGACGATCTCCGCCGCTTGGTGCGCGAAGCGCTGACGGTGAAGGCGCTGATCACGCGCCTGTCGGTGAGGGCGCCGGTTCTGGCGCTGGAGCAGGCGGCGGTCGCCGGCGCATTCGGAGCCGAAGCCGGCGAGGCTGAGGCTTTGCGCGCCGCCGAGCGTCTCAATCGCCTGGCTGAAGAGGGCGAGGCGAACTGGGCCGGCCATTTCCATGATGGCGGTTTAGGGTTGCATCGAGTCTTGCGCGGCGTGGCCGAAGACCTGTCGATCGATCATTCGTTGATCGCTTCGGCGGACGGACGCAAGCTGGCGGAGCGCGGGACGGCCCTGGACGAAACCTACGGCCAGGAGGCTGTCCTCATTCACAAGGACAAGGAAACGCTGATCCACGGTCCTCTGTCGCTGCTGGAGGCCATTTTTGCAGCGGGACGCAAGGGCGTCGCCATCCAGCGCTACAAAGGTCTCGGCGAAATGAACGCCGAGCAATTGTTCGAGACCACCTTGGACGTGAATGCGCGTGTTCTATTGCAGGTGAGGGTGGATCACGCCGACGAGGCGGACGACATGTTCACCAAGCTGATGGGCGATCTGGTCGAGCCACGGCGCGAATTCATTCAGGAATTCGCTCTCGACGCCGAGGTGGACGTTTAAGCGCGTTCAGTCCAGGGGCATGCGCACCTTATGGTCGTGGAGGCGCTTGTTGAACGCGCCGACCGACTGAAAGATTTGGTTGAGCGCCTTGAGGTCTCTCAGGGCGAACGTCTGGCTGATTTTGACGTTGCCGTTTGGCTCGGCCTCGAGAATTCCATCGTCCAGAAGTTTGTTGGTTCGCCGCCGCACCGTTTCACGAGACAATCCGGTTTTGTCGGCGATTGCCCGGCGGCTCATGCTGAGCAGCAAGTTTTCGGGCACTTCGGGCGCCCCCAGATAATTTTCTGCGGCGTCGGCGTCGGTAATGATGATCCGCATAGTGTTATGCAAAACGCAGCAAACGATCCAGATCGCTTCCAGATCGAGCTTATAAGTCGTGGTCGCGGTATAGAGTATGTCCAGCAGCAATTCGCAGGATGCGAATTCCAATACGCGTTCGTCCTTCAAATTCTTCTTGTGATGGTTGGACATCAATGGTTCCGCATACATGAAAGACGGTCTGATAACCCGGCGGCCGCTAGGACACTGGACGGCGACATTTTCTGTTCTGATTTAAGCGGCTAGTAGACTGCGGCAACGATCCTCCGGGGCGTCAAAGAAACGCACAATTCGATCGCTGAATATTTCACGCAATACTCCCCCGAGTTTTGGCGTGCGCCGCATAGCACAGGCGGCGCACGACTTTTTCATCTCCGAAGATTATGGTGAATAGCAAATGAAGACTTAGCGCTCGGCGCGCGTACAATCGATGAGACGAGTAAAATAAGACAATAAAACAAATATTTAATTCTATCTGCACACGGAGTGGTTGAGCCAACGGGTGACCCAAATTGGGTTTTGGAAAAACTTTTCCCAATTTAGGAAATATTTGCGGAGTGTTGGGACAATGGAGCCTGGAGATACCGACGTGCGGCGATACGGCGAACCAAGTGCGCTGTCTTGCTCATTTCGCGTAAAAACTGGGTGCGAACGTGTCGTTTCAGAAATTCAGCAAGGTTCCGGTGATTGTCGCGGACGAGCATGGCCACGTTCGCCGGCTAGTGCTCGAGGTTCTGCGGACCGAGGGCTTTAACAACGTTCACGTTGCGCGCGACGGCGACGATTTGTTCACGAAAGTCATAGAATTTGCGCCGCGCGTGGTTTTCACCACTGCGCAATTGCCGAAGACGTCTGGCCTGGAATTTACGCGCACCGTGCGCGCTGGCTTTCAAGGCATCAACCGGGCCTTGTCGATCATCGTCATGACCAACGCCGCCACGCCGAGCTTTCTGCAGGATATGCGCAAAGCGGGTGTGGACGAGGTTTTGCTTTGCCCATTTTCGGCGACGGCGCTGATGGCGCGCCTCGAATCGGTGCTGCTGCGTCCACGCCGCTTCATCGAAAGCGCCAATTACAAGGGTCCGTGCCGCCGCCGCAAGATGATCGATGAATATGGCGGCCCGCTGCGCCGTTTCGCCGATCCTGTCGAGGATGGAAAGACACAGGAGCCATGGGAAGCGGAAAGCAATCGAGCGCTGGCGCGTCTCTGCGTGCAGAAGATCAGCGAAATGAGCGTCGATCTGAAACCGGGCGACCGGAAGAAGCTACGCGAAATCTATTCGGCGACGCAGGATACCGAGCAATTGGCCGACGACGTCCAGGATAAGCAATTGGGCGATTCGGCACGCTCCTTGAGCCGATATATCGTGGCGATCGGCGCCGCTGGCGTCGTCGATCCAGATGTCGTCAGCACCCATATCGACGCCATGCAGAAATTGGGCGTCATGGGCAGCGCTCACGCCAACGAGCGTCATAAGCTGGTCGAAGGTCTCACGGCCATCGTCGATAAGCGGCTGGGCCTAGCGAACGCTTCGGAATTCAACGCCGCCTAATCAAGCGCCGCCCTTCGGCGCCGACAGATTGGCGATTTCCATATCGAGCAGGATGCTGGCCGTGACTTTGTCCAGGATCAGTTTGACGCCGCGCTCAAGGTCGGAATTTCCAGAATAATCCGCGGGCGCGAAGAAATCGACACGGTCTTTGTCGAATAGCATCCGGCAGTGCTTGGACGACTCGCCAGGTTTAAAAACCGCGACGGCGTGTCCACCATTTTTGCGCGTGACGGTAAAGCTCGGCACGTCGCTTTCGCCGTCGCCAAAATACACCATCTGCGCAAATGGGATCGGGCGGTCTTCGTCGGCCATGTGATCATTGGCCGATAGATTCAGATCTTCGACGCCCTTATTGATGCGAAACAGATATTGGGTTTTGGATGTATCGTTTACCAGCCGGTCGACGAAGGTGGCTTTGCCCCATTGATCGTAGTGGTAGGTGGAGGCGAAGACATTGGTGAATTTGTCGTAGATCGGCACGCCTTCCAGAATTTCCTTCAGACCTGCTGAAATTACATAGTGCTTGATGGCGATCTGTCCGTTGCTGCGCTTTTCGACATGCGCGTCGACTCGTTT
>JBEVJO010000068.1:0-10470 GCA_040510175.1 Caulobacterales bacterium | reverse complement strand
TCCGACGGCGATGATTATGTGATCAACGGATCGAAGACCTACATCACCAACGGGCAGAATGCCGACTTGATATTGCTGGTCGCAAAGACCGACGCAAGCGCTGGGGCCAAGGGAACCTCCATCATTCTCGTTGAATCGACGCGCGCCGGCTTCAAGCGCGGCAGAAATTTAGATAAAATTGGTCAGTGGTCCGCCGATACGTCCGAGTTGTTTTTCGAAGACGTGCGTGTTCCAAAGTCGAATATTCTTGGAGCGGAGAATAGAGGGTTCGTCTATCTGGTCAGCGAATTGGCGCAAGAACGGTTGTCTATCTCTATTTCGGCGCAAGCGGCGGCGCAGCGCGCTTATGACGAAGCCGTGGCGTTCACAAAAGAGCGCAAGGCGTTTGGCAAATACGTGTTCGAGTTCCAAAACACGCGCTTCACATTGGCGGACATGGCGTCGCGCCTTCAAGTGGGCTGGGCGCATTTGGATTGGGCCATTGCGCGGCACGTCGCGGGAAAGCTGACAGTGCATGAAGCGGCGGCGTCGAAACTCTGGCATACCGAAACGCAATGGATGATCGTCGACGCCGCGCTGCAATTGCATGGCGGCGCCGGTTACATGAATGAATATCCGATTGCCCGCGTCTGGCGCGATGCGCGAGTGCGGCGAATCTACGGAGGATCATCCGAGATCATGAAGGATTTGGTGGGGCGCTCTTTGTAAAGTCGTGCGATCGCGGCAGGTGTCGGCGCGTTGACAAGGCAAAAACGGAACACATAAAGAGGTTTATCAAATATGATCGGTCGCCCAGGCGGAACTTGGCGAAACTGATCGTGCAGGGAGGGTCGGACCTAATGCAGACAGGGATGCGCTTGGACGTGGCGGAAGGGATCGCCCGAATCGTCTTTTGCGATGCTGCGCGCGGCAATCCGATTGATGGACGGTTTTGCGCTGAAATCAGCGAGATCGCGAACCTACTTTCAGAAGACAAAAACGTGCGCTGCGTTCTCATCACAGCAGAAGGCAAGAACTTCAGCTTTGGCGGCGACATCGGGGCCTTTGCGTATGACCTCGACTCTTTGCCCCTGAAGATCAAGCGTTGGACCACGCCATTGCATAGCGCGATCGCGCGTTTGCAACGCATGGACGCGCCGATCGTCACCGCCATACAAGGCGTCTGCGCCGGCGGGATGTCGGGGTTCATGGCTGGCTCAGATATTATTGTCGCAGGCGATAACGCGCGCTTTGTCGCCGCTTATGCCGGTATCGGCTATTGTTGCGATGCCAGCACGTCGGTCATGTATTCGCGCCGCATGGGGTTAGGAAGTGCGCGCAAATTTCTCTTGCTGAATGAAACCATGACTGCAGAGCAAGCGCTGGCGGCGGGCTTGGCGGACGAGGTGGCTCCGGTGGATAAGCTGCTCGTTCGCGCCGAGCAAATCGCAGTACAATTGGCGGCGGGGCCGACGCGCGCTTTCGGCGAAATCCGCCGCCTTCTATTGTCCGCCAACGATCAGGCCTTGGAGGCGCAATTGGAACTCGAGGCTCAGGCTTTGGCGCGCACCACCGGCACGCGCGATGCGCGCGAAGGCCTGATTGCGTTTACTGAAAAGCGTAAGCCCGCCTTCAAGGGCGAGTAGGGGGGGGCGGCGCATGTGGGTTTATCCTGAAATCCGGACGCTCGGGGACATTCCCAATTATTACCGACGCCATGATCCTAAACGGCGCGCATTGGTGCAGGGGTCGCGCACCGTCGATTTCGAGACCTTTGACCGCATCACAAATCAAGTGGCGCACGCGATCGTTGCGCGCGGGGCCGCGCGGGGTGAGAGGGTGGGGTTCCTCGGCAAGAACACGCTCGACTTTTACTTTGCGATGTTCGGCGTTTCTAAAACGCAATCCTGTTTCACTGTGTTTAATTGGCGGTTGTCGCCGACAGAGCTAGCGGAGCAGGTCGCCGATAGCGCCACGCGCTTGGTGATTGTGGAGCGCGACCTTCTGGAGCTCTGGGGCGCGGCGCGAGACATTGCGAAGCTCGAAATCGAAGAAGTGCTGATCGATTCGGAAAATTCGCTGGAAGTTGCTGTGCAGTCGTTTCCAGATGAGCGGCCCAGCGCATTTGTCAGTGAAGAAGACACCGCAATCCAGCTTTATACCTCTGGCACGACCGGACGCGCCAAGGGTGTAATGCTCAGTCATGGCGGCTTTAATCGCATACGTCTCTGCGAACATTTTGAGCCCGCTTATGATTGGCGTGATGGAGATTGCTTCATCAATCCCTTGCCGAACTTTCACCTGCTGCATATCGGGATCGCCATTCAATGCCTTTACAATGGCGTGGCGGTGAGCGTAGTGCGCCAATTCGATCCGCCTTTGATTTTGGAGGCGATCGCGCGCGAACGGCCGACATTGTTGACGCTGACGCCGACGATGATTCAATTGCTGCTGGATCATCCGGCGGCGGCGGCTACCGACTTCAGTTCATTGCGTCTCATGTTGTATGCCGGATCGCCGATTTCGCTGGGCCTGATTACGCGGGCGATTGGCATGATGCCGTGCAAGTTCATGCAATTCTATGGCGCCACTGAAGCTAACGGCGCCTTTTCGATTCTACGTCCGGACGAGCATGATCTCAGCAATGAACGGAAGCTGCAATCTTGCGGTCGCCCATTGCCGCTGATTGAGTTCCGCATTGTGGATGCGGACGGCAATGAATTGCCTGATGGAGAGCCAGGCGAATTGCTGGTCAGAAGTCCAGCCATCACGCCAGGCTATTGGGGGCAGCCGGAAATGACGGCGGCGGTGCTTTCCAACGGTTGGTACCGCAGCGGTGATATTGCGTCGCGCGACAGCGATGGCCTTTATTATATCGTCGACCGGGCCAAGGATATGATCGTGAGCGGGGGGGAGAACATCTATTCTTCCGAAGTCGAGAACGTGCTGTCGACACATCCAGCAGTCGCGGCGGTCGCCGTCATTGGCGTTCCGGACGCGCGTTGGGGCGAGGCTGTGAAGGCGATCATCATTAAGAAGGCAGGCGTTGAAGTCAGCTCGGATGACCTCGACGGGTTCTGTCGTGGCCGGTTGGCGGCATATAAATCACCCAAGAGCTATGACTTTGTCGACGCCTTTCCCTACGTGCCGTCGGGTAAAGTATCTAAGAAGGATCTCCGCGCCAAATACTGGCAAGACGTCGGGCGGAATGTAGGCTAGCGGCGATTGGCGGCAGCCCGCGGTCCTGGCGCCCAGATAAATCCACTTCTATCTAGGAAAAAACTGGCGACGATTTTGACGCGTGATATAAAAACAAAGCGTCTAATCGGTTTGTAATTTGCGTGGTGAGGGAAATTTGAAATGAGCGACGCCGGAAAGCTCGCGGAACGCCTGCGCAACGCTTATGAAAACGGTCCTGTGCCGCCATTGCGCGACGGCCTTGACCCGCAAGATGCAGATCTGGCGTATGATGTCCAAGCCGCGAACACACAGTTCTGGATACAGGACGGCAGGAAAATTGTGGGCCGGAAGGTCGGGTTGACGGCGGTTGCGGTACAAAAACAGCTGGGCGTGGACAGTCCTGATTTCGGCGTGCTGTTCGGGGATATGGAAATCCCCGACGGCGGAACGCTGTGGGCATCTAAGGTCATCCAGCCCAAAGCGGAGGCGGAGGTCGCGCTCATTTTCGGCCGCGACCTAAACGATGCGGAAGCGACGCCTGAAAGCATTGCGCAAGCGGTAGACTACGCTTCAGCGGCGATTGAAATCGTCGATAGCCGTATCGCCGATTGGAAGATCACGTTCGCCGATACGGTCGCGGACAATGGCTCGTCGGCGTTCTACGTGCTGGGTACGGATCGGCGATCAATCAAAGGGCTGGATCTGTATACTTGCGGCATGGCGCTGGAGGTGGACGGCGCGGTCGCCTCGCTCGGCGCTGGGGCGGCTTGCCTTGGACACCCCTTTAATTCGGCGGCTTGGCTTGTGCGCACCTTGGCCGCGCGCGGCGAAGGTTTGAGGGCCGGAGATGTGGTGTTGACTGGCGCACTCGGGCCCATGGTTGCGCTCTCACCTGGCATGAAGGTGCGAGCGCAGATCGGCGGACTTGGCGCCGTGCATTTCGACTATTCCGGTGCGACATGAGCGCTCGAGTTAAAGTCGCGATTATCGGATCCGGCAATATCGGCACCGATCTGATGATCAAGATCATGCGCCTCTCCGAGATTCTGGAGATGGCCGCGATGGTCGGTATCGACCCCAACTCAGATGGGTTGAAGCGGGCGCAGCGGCTTGGCGTGCCAACAACGGCAGGCGGCGTTGAAGGTCTTGTTGAAATGCCCGGTTTTGCGGACATCGGTATCGTATTCGACGCCACATCGGCCGGTGCGCATAAGCGCAACAATGAAATACTCCAGCGTTATGGCAAGCGCATTATCGATTTGACGCCGGCCGCCATCGGACCGTACGTGATTCCGCCAGTAAATGGGGAGGCTCACTTGGATGAATCCAACCTCAACATGGTGACATGCGGCGGCCAAGCGACGATCCCGATCGTGCATGCCGTCAATCGGATCGCTAAAGTGCGCTATGCGGAGATCGTGGCGTCAATCGCCTCCAAATCCGCGGGTCCCGGCACGCGCGCGAACATCGATGAGTTCACTGAAACCACCAGCCGCGCCATCGCTGAAGTCGGCGGCGCCGATCGTGGCAAGGCGATTATCGTTCTAAATCCAGCTGATCCGCCGCTCATCATGCGGGACACCGTCTATTGCCTAAGCGACGATGCGGACGAGGCGACGATAGAAGCCTCGGTCGAAACCATGGTGCGGGAGGTGCAAACCTACGTGCCGGGTTACAGACTGAAGCAAAAAGTGCAGTTCGAACGCATCGGCGACAATCGCCCATTGCGGATTCCGGAAATGGGGCAGAGCTTCTCGGGTCTGAAAACGACGGTGTTTTTAGAGGTCGAGGGGGCCGCGCATTATCTGCCGGCCTATGCTGGAAACCTCGACATCATGACGTCCGCCGCCTTGCGCACCGCCGAGAAAATCGCACAGCGCATAAAGCTTAGAGGCGCCGCATGAGCTTCGATCCCAAGCCCGAAAAGCTGTACATCCAGGATGTCACCTTGCGCGATGGCATGCACGCCATTCGGCATCAATATGGCTTAGATCATGTCGTCGCCATCGCCAGAGCCTTGGATGCGGCGAAAGTGGACGCCATCGAAGTGGCGCATGGCGATGGGCTTTCGGGATCGAGCTTCAATTACGGTTTCGGCGCGCATACGGACTGGGATTGGATCGGCGCCGTTGCAGAGGTGCTTGAGCATAGCATTTTAACGACTTTGCTCTTGCCGGGCATCGGGACCATTCACGACCTGAAGCGCGCGTTTGATTTGGGTGTGCGGTCCGTGCGCGTCGCGACGCATTGCACCGAAGCAGACGTCGCCAAGCAGCACATTGAGTATGCCCGCAATCTCGGCATGGACGTCTCCGGCTTCTTGATGATGAGCCACATGAGCCCGCCGGAAGCGCTAGCCGCGCAGGCCAAGTTGATGGAAGGTTACGGCGCGCATTGCGTGTACGTCACTGATAGCGGCGGCGCGATGACAATGGATTCCGTGGCGGCGCGGTTTCAGGCTTACGATCGTGTGCTGAAACCGGAGACCCAGCGAGGCATTCATGCGCACCATAACCTATCGCTGGGCGTCGCGAATTCCATTGCGGCCGCTCAGAATGGCGCGATCCGCGTCGACGCCAGTCTGGCGGGGATGGGGGCGGGCGCCGGCAACGCGCCTTTGGAGGTGTTTATCGCTGCGGCGGACGTTTATGGCTGGCGTCATGGGACCGATCTGTTCGGGCTGATGGACGCGGCCGAGGAATTGGTGCGGCCGCTTCAAGACCGCCCCGTGCGCGTCGACAAGGAGACGCTGACCCTCGGTTATGCTGGCGTCTATTCCAGCTTTCTCCGGCACGCTGAAAGGGCGGCGGCGGAGCATGGTCTCGACACACGAGACATTCTGGTCGAGCTTGGCCGGCGCAAAATGGTTGGCGGGCAGGAAGACATGATTGTCGATGTCGCCTTGGATATGGTCAAAGCGAAAGGGACGGCGAGTTGATGCGCGCGACTGGACCAAGTGCGGCGCAGCAAGAGCAGGTGCGCGCTGCCGCGCGTGCGCTCGCTGCCGCAGGTTTGGTGCACGCCTTCGGACATTGCAGCGTTCGGCTAAGCGCGACGCATTTTCTCGTCTGCGCTGCGATGCCGATGGGACTGATCCGGAATGAGCCGGGGGCGGTCGTCGCCATTGATGGCCCGCTGCCAGACGGCGTTTTGGGCGAGGTGCGGGCCCACCAACAGATTTATGCGCGGCGCGCGGACGCGGGCGGCGTTTGCCGCATCATGCCGCCAGCGGTGATGGCGCTCTCAACGCAAGGGATCACGCCACGTCCGCGTCACGGACTCGGCGCTTATTTCGCGCCGCAGCCGCCTTTGTGGGACGATCCGAAATTATTGCGCGATGACGCTCTTGCGGCGGCTTTGGCGGATCGGCTCGGCGATGCTGCGGCGATTGTGATGCGCGGCAATGGCGCGATCGTGACCGGCAAGGATCTACCAACCGCCGTGACCTTGTCTTGGTTCCTGGAAGATTCCGCGCGCGTGGAGCTTGCGGTGCGGTCTATGGGCGCAGATCTGGAGAGCGGGCTTTTGAGCGCCGACGAAATTGCAGCGCGGCAAGTTTTTAGCGGCGGCGTGGTGGAGCGTATGTGGGCGCATTTGACGACTCCAGGGGCACGACATGATTGAGGACACAAACCTCTACCCAAAAGAATATGCTGAAAGCATCGAAGCGCCGGAAGATTTCTGGATGCGCGCTGCCCGAGAAATTAGCTGGTCGCGTGCCCCAACCATTGCCTGCACGCGGAATGAAGACGGCACCGCCGATTGGTTTCCCGATGGTGTGCTGAACACCTGTTACAACGCGCTCGACCGGCATGTAGAGGCGGGGCGAGGGGATAAGATCGCTTTCGTCTATGACAGCGCCATGACTGGAGTAGTGCGCCGCTTCACCTATCGCGACGTATTGCAAGAAACCGCGCGCCTCGCTGGACTAATTGCATCGTTCGGCGTCGTCAAAGGTGACCGCGTCATCATCTACATGCCGGCGATTCCGGAATCGGTTTTCGCCATGCTGGCTTGTGCGCGCCTGGGTGTGATTCATTCCGTCGTATTTGGCGGCTTCGCGTCGGCTGAACTCGCCAAACGCATCGACGACGCCAAACCGAAATTGGTGTTGAGCGCCTCTTGCGGGCTCGAGCCCAACCGTGTCGTGCCCTACAAGCCGCTATTGGATGAAGGCATCGAGCTGGCGCAGCACAAGCCCTCGCATTGCATCATTTTTCAG
The DNA here is from genome assembly GCA_040510175.1 of Caulobacterales bacterium. Lineage (GTDB taxonomy): Bacteria > Pseudomonadota > Alphaproteobacteria > Caulobacterales > Aquidulcibacteraceae > JBEVJO01. The sequence continues at coordinate 3,089 of JBEVJO010000068.1, read as the reverse complement.
CGGCCTCAACTATCCGCTGAACTTCTTCCGGGACGCGATCTGGATTGGACCGAAGCGCTCGTCTTTGCGCAGCCTGCCGGGTGCGTCGATGTCGCCGCGACTGATCCGCTCTATGTTCTGTACACATCGGGCACCACGGGAATTCCCAAGGGTGTTGTGCACGACAATGGCGGCTACGCCGTGGCGCTCAATTGGAGCATCCGAAATGTCTATGGCGTCGGCCGCGACGATACCTGGTGGGCGGCGTCCGATATCGGTTGGGTAGTCGGCCATTCCTACATGGTGTACGGCCCGCTGATTTACGGATGCACGGCGGTTCTTTATGAAGGCAAGCCGGTCGGCACGCCGGACGCAGGCGCCTTCTGGCGCGTGATCCGCGACCACAACGTCAAAAGTTTCTTCACGGCGCCGACCGCCATTCGGGCGATCAAGCGCGACGATCCAGACGGAATGTTTGTGGCGCGCGACGGCATCGGCAATCTACGCGCCATATTCTTGGCTGGTGAGCGCGCTGATCCCGATACCATTCATTGGGCGGAGCGGATGCTCGGCATTCCTGTCATTGATCATTGGTGGCAAACCGAATTGGGTTGGCCCGGTTTGGCGGTCTGTTACGGGCTGGGTGATGTTGCGACAAAGATCGGGGCGGCGGGAAAGCCCGTGCCGGGCTTTCGCTTTGCGGCGCTGGATGAGGCGCATCAGACTGTACCCGTCGACTCTAGCGGCGATATCGCGATTGAATTGCCGCTGCCGCCGGGCGCGCTCACTGGCCTATGGCGGCGACAAGAGCATTTTCGCGAATCTTATCTCAGCGCGCACGCTGGGTATTACACGACCGGTGATTCCGGGCTCGTCGATAGCGCCGGCTATGTCCATGTCATGGGCCGCATCGACGACATCATCAACGTAGCCGGGCACAGATTGTCGACCGGCGGCATTGAGCAGATTATCGCCGCGCATCCCAATGTGGCGGAATGCGCCGTCATCGGCGCCGCCGATGAAATCAAAGGCATGCTGCCGGTTGCGCTCGTTGTGTTGAAAGCGGGCGTCAATCGGGAGCAGGCAATCATCTGCGATGAGATCATCGAGCGCGTGCGGCGCGACTTGGGGCCCGTTGCGGCATTCAAGCACGCGGCGATTGTGCAGGCATTGCCAAAGACACGCTCGGGAAAAATTCTGCGATCGGCGCTGCGGCGCATGGCCGACGGGGAAGTCATCGCCATCCCGCCCACGATCGAAGATCCCAGTGTTTTAGAATCGTCGCGCGCCGCATTGGCGTCGATCGGCTTCGCCAAGCGCGTCAATATCTAGGTCAAGACTTTGGCGGCCATTCCTTTTGGACGATGCCGATCCAGCGCGCCATCAGCTGATCAACGATGCGATCCGCATCGTCCCACAAATTGCGCACGCCGATGCCTGCAATGAGCGCGGCGGTCATGGAGACGATGTCCTCGGAGTCTTTTGGTTTCCATCCGGCCCGGATTAAAGCGTCTCGCCATAAAGCGTAAACCGGCGCCCGATAGCGCTTCACCGCCGACAAGACCTGATTGGATTCGGCTTCGTCCTTTGCTGCGGCGATGGTGATGTCGAGGCCAGACCAAAACGCATCACCGAAAAAGAACAGTTTGAAATCCGCAATCATGGCTTTCAGCGCCGACGCCGGCGCTTTCTTTCCGGCGGCAGCTTCGGCGCTTTGCCGGCCTGCTTCCTCAAAAGCATATTCGAGCGCGGCCAGAACCAGATCTTCCTTGGTGGCGAAATGATGCGCCTGCGCCCCTTGCGAGACGCCGGCTTGCGCTGCAACCATCGCGGTGCGGAACGCGGAATGGCCTTTTTCGCGGATCACGTCATAGGCGGCCTTGGCCAGGCGCGCGCGCATTTCCTCGCTGCGCTCCGCCTGGGTTCGGCGGCGTGGCGCTGCGGTGCGGGCAGCCTTTGCCGTCAGCGCGCCAGGAATGGCGCGACGACCTCCAGAAAGCGGTCCTTTTTTTCGATCTGGGTCCAATGCCCGCATTCTCCAAACACGTGCAGTTCGGATCGCCGCAGCAGCTTTGAAAAGCGATATGCGACCTCGACCGGCACGATGACATCCTCCCGACCGTGCACGATCAAAGCGCCGTGATCAATGCGCCGAATGGCCTCCTCCGGGGTGGCGAGCCCATCCAGGCGATCTTGCCGTGGCGGGGGGAACATGCGCGCGAAGGCGTTGCGGGTCTCGGGACGCAGGCTGGCTTCATGCCGGGACTGCACGATGACATCCTTCACCAGGCTGGAATCGTAGGCGAAGGTCTCCATCAGTTTGCGCATGTTCTGCAAGGAGGGTTCATAGCCCCACACCTTCGCCAAACCGTCGCTGATATCGAAGCGCAAACCCGCCGCGCCCATCAGCACGAAGCGTTTTACGCGTGCTGGATGCCGAGCGGCGACGGCAAGACACAGGCCGCCGCCGAACGAATTACCGATGAAGGAGGCCTGATCAATTTGCAGGGCATCCATGAAGCCGACAATGTGATCGACCCAGAGATCGAGGGTGAAGGGCTGATCGTCGGCCGGCGAGTCCGTGTAGCCGAAGCCCAGCATGTCGGGCGCATAGACTTTAAATTGCTGGCTCAAGGTCGGGATCACGCCGTTCCAATTGGCGAAAGCGGTGACGCCGGGGCCGGAGCCGTGAATCAGGATCAAAGGCGGACCTTCGCCCGCCTGGATGTAATTTGTCCGAAAGCCGTTGACTGTGATCGAGCGGCCGATTTCGGGATTGTCCGTCATAGGAAGCTTTCTCTTTGCATTAGAGCATCGTTGCGCCGCCATTGACGCTGATCACTTGGCCGGTGACGAAAGCGGCGTCCTTGCCGGCCAGATAGGCGACCATGCTCGCGACTTCGGATTCCTCGGCGGCGCGGCCCATGGGGATCACCGACAGGACCTTGTCGACGAGCGCCGGATTGGCCGCGCGCACGTCTTCCAATTGCTGGGTGTTCACCGCACACGGCGCCACTGTATTAACGGTGATGCCGTCTTTGGCGAATTCGCGCGCCAGCCCGGTCGTCATGCCATGCATGCCGCCCTTGGCCGCGTTATAGCCGGCGTGA
>JBEVJO010000067.1:0-18091 GCA_040510175.1 Caulobacterales bacterium | reverse complement strand
GCGTGGGTTGGAGCAAGTTCAGGGCTACCGACGCCACTGGGGTCGACGTGCAGGCGCACCAGCCGCGCAAGGTGTTCCGCCTGGCGACGAAATATGACTTCAGTGGTCCTCTGGATGCATTCAGCGTCGGTGGCTCGTTGCGTTGGGAAAGCCGTCCGCCCCAAACGGCGGTCAATCCCAGCACGGGCCTAACGGAGGCGGTCGGTCAGAAAGCCTATGCTCTGGTGAACCTGATGGGCGCGTATGACATCACCGAGCGCACCTCGATCCAGGTCAACGTGAATAACGTCTTCGACAAGACGTATTACAACACCAATTCCTGGTTCGGCGGCTTCATCTATGGCGATCCGCGCAACGTTCTCGTGACCGTGCGCCACGCTTTCTAAATCGGCAGCCGGATAAAGCGGCGCTTGGCGTCACTTTATCGAATTAAGAAAGGCGGCTCAAACGAGCCGCCTTTTTGTTTGCAAATTATTCGCCCATCAGATCGCGAATTGCACGCCTTTTTCGGTGAGCAATTCCTTCAGCTCGCCGGTCGCGTACATTTCTTTAACAATGTCGCAGCCGCCGATGAATTCCCCCTTCACGTAAAGTTGGGGAATGGTCGGCCAGTCGGAAAACGCCTTGATGCCGTCGCGGACGTCATTGCTGGCCAGCACGTTGACGCTGGCGAAATCGACGTCCAGCACATCCAGGATTTTGACCACGGTGGCGGAAAACCCGCATTGCGGCGCTTGCGGGCTGCCTTTCATGAACAAGACGACGTCATGCTGCGCGAGCGCGTTGCGGATGTCGTTGAAAATGGCTGGCTCGCTCATAGGGGCAACTCCGGTGCAGATTTAACTGCAAGCTGGGCGCCCTCGGACGTTCCGTCAAGTCGCGATAGTTCTTGGGCGAGCAATTCCAGCCCAGTTTTCAAACTGATCTGCGGACGGGCGTCATCCGGCATGTCGATCGGGGTCAGCGCCGTGCGCGGCCGCTCCAGTTTGCCGGAGCGCGACAAGCCGCCTTGCGAGGGCAGCCGCAGCATTCTGGCGGCCTTGGTGGTCAGGCGCAGGCGTCCCAGCGGCACGTGGCGGGGCCGTTTGCGCGCGGCGACGGCGTCGGCCACGGCGTCATACAGACCGGCGAGGGACACTTTGTCCGGGCCGCCGACAGGGATGACGCGGCGGGCGCCTTCCGGCCATTGCGCGACGCCGACGGCGGCGCGCGCCACATCGGCGTAGAAAATCGGCTGGTGCGATGGGTCGTCGACATCCGCGACGATCGTGGATCGTCCGGATTTGAGGCGCTGCGCCAGCACCGACAGATTGCCATCGTCGGGATGACCATAGGTCATGGTTGGACGCAGGATGCTCCAGCTCAGCGAGCTGGCGGAAACCCGCGCCTCGGCGCTGGCGAAGCCCGAAAACGCCGTGTAGTCGCGTCGCACGCCGACATCGTTGGCGGAGATGAACACGCAACGTTTCGGCGCGGCGCGCTCCAGGCCGCTCAGCAATTTCAGATTGGCGTCGGCGATATTGGTGAAGATCACGATGTCGATATTGACGGCGAGATCGCTGATGCGCCGTTCGCCGGACCGGTCACGCGTTTCCAACACAATGGTCTCGATCTGCGCGCCTTGCGCATTCAGCGTTCCGGCGGCGAGTCCATCCGCGAAGTCGAGGCAGGCAAAGACGCGATAGCCGCGCTGCAATAGCTCGGACGCCACCGCTTGACCGGTCGGCGTCGCGCAATTGTAAACCAGCGCCGTCCTGACGGCGGGAGGAGCGGATCCGTTCATCGTCATTTTGCTCTCGCGCCGGTATCCAACGCTAAAGCGTGCAATTCGCCGCCCATGCGGCCCTTCAAAGCAGCGTAAACCATCTGATGCTGTTGCACCCGGGACTTCCCGGCAAACGCATCCGAGCGGATCCGGGCGCTGTAATGGTCGCCGTCGCCGGCAAGATCCGTAATCTCGATTTCTGCGTCCGGAAACGCAGCCCCGAGCAGGTCTTCAATATCTTTCGCGGCCATGGGCATGGCGGGCTTATAACCGTTTCAGCTGCACTGCGGCAGCCCAAATTCGGCGTAACGCCAGCTAAGAGCGGCAATTTTCCGGATCTGGATGCGCTATCGTGGGCTAAGCCTAAGGCGTTAACGGCGTTTTTGCCGCCAGCGCGCCTTAAGCCGCGCCCGACATGTAATTGGGCATCCAGCCTTCGTGCGCTTTACTCAGCGCTGTGACGCTGACCGTAAACCCGGCCCCCGAAACCTCGCTTCCGCCCACTGACCCTAGGATTGCGCAAACAATGCCGGCTGCCTTGGCCTCGGCGGCGATCTTGGCGGCGTCGGCCGGGGATGCGGTCAAGACGTAGCGCGCCTGATCTTCGCCGAACCAGAAGCCATGCGCTGGTCCACCCGGCGCTGCGTCCAAGTTGAGGCCGGTCTGGTTCGCCATTGCCATTTCAGCTAACGCGACGAGCAGGCCGCCATCCGACACATCGTGGACAGCGCTCACGCGCTTGGCCGTGATCTGAGTGCGGACGAACTCGCCATGCTTGCGTTCCAGCGCCAGATCGACGGGTGGCGGCGCGCCTTCTTCGCGGCCTTGCAGTTCGCGCAAGTAAAGGCTCGCGCCGAGCCAGCTTTTGGTTTCGCCGATCAGCAGAACTTGGTCCCCGGCCTTCATGCCGCGATAGGTCGCGGTCTGCGTGACGTCTTCGATCAGGCCAACGCCGCCGATCGCGGGCGTCGGCGGAATGGCGGCGCCATTGGTCTCGTTGTAAAGCGAGACATTGCCGGAGACGACCGGGAAGTCGAGCGTACGGCAAGCTTCCGCCATGCCTTCGATGGCGCCGACGATCTCGCCCATGATCTCCGGGCGTTCGGGATTGCCGAAGTTCAGGTTGTCGGTGATGGCCAAGGGCAGGGCGCCGACCGCCGACAGATTGCGATAGCATTCCGCCACCGCCTGCTTGCCGCCCTCAAATGGATCAGCGCTCACATAACGCGGCGTGACGTCAGTGCAGGTCGCCAACGCGCGGTTTGTGCCGTGCAGCCGCACGATGGCGGCGTCGCCGCCGGAGTCCGCGACCGTGTCGCCCATGACGCTGCGGTCGTATTGCTCCCAGATCCAGCGTTTGGAGGCGACGTCCGGCGAGGCCAGCAATTTCAACAGCGCATCGCCCAAATCCTTTGGCGCGGGAATGCTGGCGGCGTCGAGCACAGGGCGCTTGGCCTTGTATTGGAACGGCCGATCATAGAGCGGCGCGTCTTCCGACAACGGCGCGATCGGAATATCGCAGACCACTTGGCCCTTATGGTTCAGAACGAGGCGGCCGGTGTCCGTGGTGCGGCCTATAATAGCGGCGTCCAGGCCCCATTTCTCGACGATGCGCGTTGCGATGTGTTCGCGGCCTGGCTTCAGGATCAACAGCATGCGCTCCTGCGATTCCGACAGCATCATCTCATAAGCGCTCATGCCGGTTTCACGCTGCGGCACCGCGTCCATGTCCAGCTCGACGCCGACATTGCCCTTGCCGCCCATTTCGACGGACGAAGAGGTGAGGCCCGCTGCGCCCATGTCCTGGATGGCGACGATGCAATCTTCCTGCATCAGTTCGAGGCAAGCTTCGATCAGCAGCTTTTCCTTGAACGGATCGCCGACCTGCACCGTCGGACGCTTTTCTTCCGACGCGTCATCGAACTCAGCGGACGCCATGGTGGCGCCGTGAATGCCGTCGCGCCCGGTCTTGGCGCCGACATAGACGATGGTGTCGCCGGAATTCTTTGCGGCGGAGTAGAAGATTTTGTCCTGCGGCGCGACGCCGACGCACATCGCATTGACCAGGATGTTGCCGTTATAGCCGGGATGGAAATTGGTCTCGCCGCCGACCGTCGGCACGCCGACGCAATTGCCGTACCCGCCGATCCCGGCAACGACGCCAGACACAAGGCGGCGTGTCTTGGGATGGCCGGGTTCGCCGAAGCGCAACGCGTTGAGCAATGCGACTGGGCGCGCGCCCATCGTGAAGACATCGCGCAGAATGCCGCCGACGCCGGTCGCGGCGCCCTGATAAGGCTCGATGAAGCTGGGGTGGTTGTGGCTTTCCATTTTGAAGATGGCGGCCATCCCGTCGCCGATATCAATGACGCCGGCGTTTTCCCCGGGTCCGCAAATCACCCACGGCGCTTTGGTCGGCAATTTGCCCAAATGCTTTTTCGAGGATTTGTAAGAGCAATGCTCGGACCACATCACGGAGAATATGCCGAGTTCGGTCATGTTCGGCGTGCGGCCCAAACGATCGAGGATCAGCTGATACTCGTCAGCCTTGAGGCCGAACTCAGCGGCCATTTCCGGAGAGCCGGGCGGGTTCATATGTGGATCGTACGCCATTAGCCGACCGCCTCGATCAAGCTTTGAAACATCGGCCAGCCTTCCATGCGGCCCAAAGCGGGATCGGCCGCGCGTTCGGGATGCGGCATCATGCCGAGCACATTGCCTTTTTCGTTGATGATGCCGGCGATGTCGCGCGCCGCGCCGTTGGGGTTCTTGGCGTAGCGGAACATCACGCGGCCTTCGCCCTCGATCCGGTCGAGCGTGTCTTTGTCCGCGAAATAATTGCCTTCGCCGTGCGCGATCGGAATGGTGAAGCTGCGTTTTTCACCAAAGGCGCTGGTGAAGGCCGTGTTGGAATTGGCGATGGAAAGTTCGACGTCCTTGCAGACGAATTTGAGGTCATGATTGCGCATCAAGGCGCCGGGCAGCATCTGCGCTTCGGTCAGCACCTGAAAGCCGTTGCAGACGCCCATCACATAGCCGCCTTTTTCAGCGTGCGCTTTCACGGCGCGCATGATCGGTTCGCGCGCCGCCATGGCGCCGCACCGAAGATAGTCGCCATAGGAAAAACCGCCGGGCAGCACCACCAGGTCCGTACCTGAAGGCAGTTCCGCATCCTTGTGCCAGACCATGGCCGGCGCTTTGCCGGTCGCGCGCTCCAGCGCGCTGGCCGCGTCGCGGTCGCAATTTGAGGCCGGGAAGACAATAACGCAGGATTTCATGCACTTGCTTTCGCGCAGGAAGCGGGCGGGCGGAATAAAAGCCCGTGTGCGGGCAGGGTTATCCGCGAGTCCGGCGTTGATGCAAGGGCTCCAAATGCGCCGCGCGTCAAAAACTGTTGGATAAACAGTGTCCGGGCGTTTTGCCGCTGAAAATGAAGCGCGGTTTCAGCCCCGGTTCAGACGCAGCAGGGCACTTTGCGGGCATCCCGGTGTGCGATATGCGCGGGGGGCAAGGATGTGTCTCTATGGGCGTGAAATCCAGGCTTTTGAGTAAGGCGGTATTGGGCGCGAGTTTGGTGGCGCTCGCCGCGGCGTCTTTATGTGTGGCCCCGGCTTCCGCCGGACCTGCCTTAAATGGAGGGCGGGTGCAGGCGGTTCGGGCGGGAGACGCTGAGAGCGGCAGATACGGAAACCGCTATGAGGATCATCGTTTCAGCACTGACGCGCTGCGCCGCGTGCAGGAACGCATTGATTGGGCGTATAGCCGCGGCGCATTGAGCCCGCGCGAAGCGGATCGCTTGCAAGACCGGGCGGAGTCCTTGCGTGACCGGGCTCGGGCCTATTGGCGCAGCGGGGGCGTGGATTGGCAAGAGAGCCGCGACCTTGACGACCGATTCAATGATCTGCGCCAGGAAGTACGTCACCTGGTGTGGGATCGCGAGTATCGCGGGAATTACCGAGACGAATGGCGCGATAGCCGCTTGTGGAGCGATGAAGGCTGGCGCGGCGATGAGAAGGAAAGCGGGCGCCGTTTTGAATCCGATCCGGATCTTAAAGGGCGCGACGAGGCGCCGCCAAGCGCCGGCGGGGCGAAGAAATGGACCACTCCGAAGCAATATTCGACTCCGAAGGCTCCTGAGCCGGAGGCGGAAGAGGACCAGCCATTCAAAGATGGCCGCGATTTTCACTGAAGCCAGATCTGAAATGGCTGCGCCCCTGGCGCCGGCCAGCCTCGGGTCCATCAATTGCATTCGGTAATTAATTCGTCATCAGGGTTAATATTTTCGCAATTCCGTACGGTGCGTGGCGGCTGCGTCATGCGCTGCGCGTTGGACGGGACTGATGCTGCATTGCAAAAGCGTGGGTTGCCCAAAGCCCGCGCAGCGCCTAGATGGCGGTCGAATAACCCGTTTGCGGCGGCATGCATGCCGCCGCTTTGCTGTTTGGACCCATGCTCGAGATTTCGGACCTCACTTACCGCATCGCTGGGCGCCCGCTGTTTGACGGCGCCACGGCCTTCATTGCGGACGGCTGGAAAGTCGGCCTAGTCGGGCGCAACGGCACGGGCAAGTCCACGCTGCTGAAGCTGATCAAGGACGAGGTCGGCAAAGCGGGCTCAAGTATCCGTATCACGCGCGGCGCCCGTATGGGCTTCGTGGCGCAGGAGGTTGCGCCGGCCGACGACAAATTGCTGGACGTGGTGCTGGCGGCCGATGAGGAGCGCGCGGCTTTGCTGCTGGAGGCGGAGACCGCGCAGGATCCGCACCGCATCGCCGACATCTATACGCGCCTGTCCGACATCGACGCTTATTCAGCCGAAGCGCGGGCGGCGGAAATTCTGACCGGTCTGGGCTTTAGCCAGGACGATTTGAGCCGCGCCACGCGCGAGTTTTCCGGCGGCTGGCGCATGCGCGCCGCGCTGGCGGGCGTGTTGTTCTCGCTGCCCGATCTGTTGATCCTCGACGAGCCGACCAACTATCTCGACCTGGAAGGCGCTGCGTGGCTGGAAAATTATCTGCGCCGCTATCCGCACACCGTGATCGTGGTCAGCCACGATCGCGAAATGCTGAACCGCTCGGTGACGCATATTCTGGCGCTGGCCGATCTCAAGCTCGAAGTGCATCCGGGCGGCTATGACACCTATTTGCGCAAGCGCGCCGAACGCGCCTCGTTGCTGGTCGGACAGAAGGCCAAGCAGGACGCCGAGCGTGCGCGCCTGCAAGCCTTCGTGGATCGCTTCAAGGCCAAGGCCAGCAAAGCGCGGCAAGCGCAAAGCCGCGTGAAAATGCTGGAAAAGATGCAGGACATTACGGTGCCGATTGAAGATCGCGCCGCGCCGTTTCATTTCGGCGATCCGCAGGAAATGGCTGATCCGTTGCTGGTGCTTGAGCACGCCGATCTGGGCTACGAAGCCGGCAAACCGATTCTGAAGGACGTTTCGTTCCGGCTGGATCACGACGATCGCATCGTCATTATCGGGCCGAACGGGCAGGGCAAGACCACGCTGGTGAAATCCATCGGCGCCAAATTGGCGCTGCTCAGCGGCAAACGCATCGCCAACAAGAATGTCCGCGTCGGCTATTTCAGCCAGGATCAGCTCGACGAACTGCGCGGCGGCGAGACCGTATTGCAGCACATTCGCGATCTGGAGCCGGACAAGGGCCAGGCGCAGCATCGCGCGCTCGCGGCGCGTTTCGGCTTTGGACACGAAAAGGTTGAAACCAACGTCGAGAAATTATCCGGCGGCGAGAAGGTGCGTTTGCTGCTGGGGCTCATGTCGCATTCGAAGCCGCATGTGCTGATCCTCGACGAACCCACATCGCACTTGGACATCGATAGCCGCGAAGCGCTGATCCACGCCATCAACGAGTATTCCGGCGCGGTGCTGCTGATCACGCACGACGTCTATCTGGCGGAAGCCTGCGCCGACCGGCTCTGGCTGGTCTATGGCGGCCGCGCCCGTAATTATGACGGCGACCTCAACGATTACCGGAAATTGGTGCTCGACGCCGACCGCCCCAACGAAAGCGGCCCCGGACACAAAAGCGGCAAGAGCGCGGAAGCGGACGCTGCGCGCCAAGCGGCTGCACAACCTGCAGCTCCGGCAAAACCGGATGGACCGCGCAAGAACCCCACCACTTTGCGCCATCGCGCCAAGAAGGCCGAAGAAGCGATGAATGAGGTGCAGTCGCTCATCGCCAAGGTCGACGGGCAATTGTCCGCGCCCGGTTTATTTGAGCGCGATCCAGCCAAGGGCGCCGCTTTGTCAAAACAACGCGCGGAACTGGACGTTAAGCTTTCGACCGCCGAGGAAGAATGGCTCGCCGCCCAGGCGGAAATGGAAGCCGAAGGCGTGCGAGCTTAAGATTTAGCGTCCGAGTACGTCATTGCGCACGGAATTGGCGATGACCCCGACCTCTGCGATGTCCGATGGCGTGGCGCCGAGTTCGCTGAGCGTCGTCGCCAGATTCTCAATCACCGCATCCATGTGGGAATCATTCAGACCGCGTTCGACCAGATGCGCGTGTCCGCGCCGCATGCTTGCGCCTGTATAATTGTTGGGGCCGCCAAAGGCCATTGTCAGAAACGCCTTCTGCTTTTGTCTTTGACGGCCCATGTCGACGCCGTCGAAAAAACTCTTGATGCGGTCATCGCCCAGCACTTTGCCGTAGAAAATATCGACCGCTTTATCCACTGCAGCCGCGCCGCCCAGACGATCATAAACGCTCATAATTATTCCCTCCCAAAAAGGTATTTTAAATACCTTTTTTATATGCTCTATTTCACGGCGTTTGGCGCTGCGGCACGATGTCTCGAATCGAAGTGACGGGGCGGCCATGGGGACTCGATCATGCGGCTGACGTTGCATACGGATTATGCCTTAAGGACATTGATCTACCTCGCCGTTGCCGACGACGAGGGCGGTCAGATCGCGCAGATCGCCGAACGGTATCGGATTTCCGAAAACCATCTTCGCAAGGTTGTGTTGCATTTAACGCGCCTAGGCTTCGTTGAGGCAACGCGTGGGCGTGGCGGCGGATTGCGCTTGGCGCGCCCGGCCTCCAGCATTCGGGTAGGGGAGGTGGTGCGTCGGATGGAGGAAGCGCCAGCCTTTGTCGAATGCTTCGATCCGGCGACCAACACCTGTCCCATTCTTGGCGCATGCGGTCTCAAGGGCTTTATCGGAGAGGCGTTAGAGGCCTTTCACAACGTCCTGGACGGCTACACGATTGCGGACATCAGCCGGAACGAGCGGCGACTGCGCCAGGTTTTGAGCTTGGCGAAGGGTTAAGGAGCTCCAGCAAATCGGGGCTTTTTTGCGCTGTGGGATGTTTTCCTTGACTTTCTTCCCACAAACCTGAATAGACCGCCCAGCGACAGTTCGCGGGCGCAGCATGGCGCCTTAATCTGCGGATCTGGTCCCCCCAAAGCGCTACCATCGACGTTCGGCTCCTTAGCCTTTCATCGCCGTCGCCGCGCTTTGATCGCGCCCTTCGAGGCGCACGCATTGAAAGACATATCCCCGTGACTCAATTTTCCGACCTCGGCTTGGCCGAAGGTCTGCTCAAGGCGCTCGCCGCTGAAGGCTATGACACGCCTACGAGCATCCAAACTCAAGCCATTCCTCACGTTCTTGCTGGACGTGACGTCGTTGGTCTCGCCCAAACCGGTACCGGCAAAACCGCTGCCTTCGCGACGCCGATGCTGCAGCGTCTGACAGAGAGCCGCAAACAAGCCGGGATTAAAACGGTTCGCGCTCTGGTTCTGGCGCCAACGCGCGAACTGGCGGCGCAAATCTGTGACAGCTTCCGCGCTTATGGCCGCTATGTCGGCGTTTCCGCGCAAGTCGTGTTCGGCGGCGTGCCGCTGGGCAAGCAGATCAACTCACTCTCGCGCGGCGTTGATGTCCTCGTCGCCACGCCGGGCCGTTTGCTCGATCTGGTGTCGCAGCGCGCCGTGAATCTTAGCCAAGTTGAAATTCTCGTTGTCGACGAAGCCGACCACATGATGGACATGGGCTTCATCGTGCCGTTGAACCGCATCGTGAAGCTGTTGCCCAAGCAGCGCCAGACCTTGTTCTTCTCGGCCACCATGCCGCCCGCGATCGAGCAATTGGCGCAAGCCTTTGTGAACAATCCGGTGCGCGTCGAAGCGGCTCCGGTCGCCTCGACCGTCGATCGCATCAATCAAGGCGTGATCCACGTCGATCGTTCGCGCAAAATGCCGCTACTGGTCGATTTGCTGAAAGATCAATCCATCGAACGCGCGCTGGTTTTCGCCCGCACCAAGCATGGCGCCAATCGTCTGGCTGAACAGCTGTATGAAAACGGCATCATCGCCGAAGCCATTCACGGCAATAAATCGCAAGGCCAACGCACCCGCGCTCTAGAGTCCTTTAAGAACGGCCGGGCGCGTTTGCTGATCGCCACTGACATTGCCGCTCGCGGCATTGACGTCGACGGCGTAACGCACGTGTTCAATTTCGATTTGCCGGACGTGCCGGAAGCCTATGTGCACCGCATCGGCCGGACGGCGCGCGCTGGCCGCGAAGGCGTCGCCATCGCGTTCTGCGCGGGCGACGAACGCGCTTTGCTGCGCGATGTCGAAAAGCTGATCCGCCGGCAAATCCCTGTGCTGGCGCATGCTTTGGGTCAGCTTGAGCCGATCACCGGCGGACCGGATCGACCGGCGCGCGGCGGCCGCAGCCAAGGCCGTCCTGGCGGTCAGGGTCACGGCCGCGGTCAACGCAGCAATGCCGGCGGCTTTGGCGGCGATCGTCAACGTCGCCCGGAACGGACCGAACGTCCCTGGAGCAATGCCGGCGCCGAAGAGCGTCCACGCACCGAGCGGGCGCCAGTGCGCAATGAACAGCAACCGGTGCGCGCCGACGCGCGTCCGGAAGGCCGCGCCGAGCCCCGCCAAGAGCGGCGTCCGGAGCGGTCGGATCGTCCTTATGCGGCGCGCACCGAACATCGCGGCGAACGTTCGCACGCGCCACGTTCGGAAAGGCCGGAACGCGCGGAGCGCCCACAGCGCAACGATCGTCCGGAGCGCACCGAACAGCGCTTTGAATATCGGGCTGAGCGTCCGGATCGTGCGCCGCGCACGCAAGAGCGCGCTTACGGTCATGGCGGCGCGCATGGTCATCCAACTCGCCGTCCGGAAGGGCGGGGCGATGCGCCGCGCTTTGAAGGCCGTGGCGAGGGCCGTGGTCCGAAGACCAACGACGCTCCACGCGGCGCCGCTGCTGGCGAGCGCGGCAAATCGGCGGGCGCCAAGCCTGCTGGCAAGCCAGGCAAGTCGATGGGCGGCGGACGTCGTGCAGCCCGGTCTGACCGGCCGCGCTAGGCGTTTAAACGGTTAGAAAAGCTCCAAGGCGCCGGCCATTTTGCCGGCGCCTTTTTGCTGTGTAGAGTACCCAGAGAAAATGACTGGGGAGCTTATGATGGCGTGGATGAAGAGATCGCTGGGCAAGGATGGCGCAAAAGCGGGTCGCCTGCGGCGCAATTTGTTCCTGGCGGGGCTCGGACTGACTGCCGCCGCGTGCGCCACCATCGATTCAACGCCGGATGCGCCTTCGGTGACCGCCAGCGATCGCGGCGTCGCCGCCAAGCAGCATCCGCAAATCCTGCAGGAATTTGGCGGCGCTGTGCAGGGGCCGGCGGCGACCTACGTCAATACGATCGGCCAGAAGGTTGCGACCGCCGCAGGCCTACCGGGGCAATGCACCTTTACGGTCGTCAATTCCGATGTGGTCAACGCCTTCGCGGTGCCGGGCTGCTACATCTACATCACGCGCGGCCTGCTCGCGATTATGAACACCGAGGATGAACTGGCCTCGGTGCTGGGCCACGAAGTTGGGCACGTCACGGCGGACCATTCGGCGCGGCGCCAGAACACGGCTATGGCGTCGCAGCTGGGCGCGTTGCTTGTCGGCGTTCTCAGCGGTTCAGGGCAAATTGCGCAAGCGGCCGGGCAATTGGGTCAGATGTACTCGCTCAACTATTCGCGCGATCAGGAATTCCAGGCCGACGATCTGGGCGTCCGCTACATTTCCAAGGTCGGCTACAATCCATACGCCGCCGCCGATATGCTGAATGCGCTGGGCACGAACGACGCGCTCACCACCAAGATCAGCGGCAGGGGTACGGCGGACCCAACACCGGCCTGGGCGCGCACGCACCCGTTGTCCGCCGATCGTGTTGTGCGCGCAAAGACAAAAGCGCAAGCAGCCGGCGCCGTGCCGGGACAGCCCCCGGAAATCGGCAAGCCTTATCTCGACGCCATCCGTGGTCTGATGTTTGGCGATGATCCCGAGCAGGGCTTCATCATGGGGCACACTTTCGCCCACCCCAAACTCAAGATCGCCTTCGACGCCCCAGAGGGCTATGTGATGCAGAATTCACCGTCCGCTATCATTGTCGCGGGCGCTGGCGGCAAGGCGCAGTTCCAGGGCGGGAAAATGCCTGCGGAGGGTTTGGACGCCTATACCGCCGCCGCATTGAAACAGATCATCGGGGAGGCGCCGGCGCAAATCGGTCAGCGCCAGAGCACCACCACCAACGGCCTGGAAACCGTAATCGCGCCATCCCTGGTACAGAATTCCTCGGGTCAATTGCTGAACGTCGTCGTCTACGCCTACAAGGTCAAAGAGAGCGTCTATAGTTTCGTGACGCTGTCGGCGGCGAGCGCCGCACAGCCCTTCACGGCGATGACGCGCTCTTTTCGCGCGCTGTCGGATGCGGAAGCGGCCAAGCTGAAAGCCCGGCAGATCGAATTGGTTACGGTCGGCCCAAAAGACACGGCGGAAACGATTTCGAGGCGCATGGCCTTTGACGATTTCAAGCTCGACCGCTTCCTGGCGATCAATGGCCGCGCCGCTGATACGCCCTTGAAAGCGGGCGAAGTGGTCAAGATCGTAAGTTACGCAAAGTGAACCCATGATCCTTCACCCGATCGATCCGAGCGTCACCCAAAGCGGAACGGTCAAGTAATCCGGCGGAACGGTCATTACGGCGCCGGAAGCGAGGAGATATCTATTCGCCACTAAAGCGGGCGGATCGATCCGGCGCCGCGGCAAAGGAGCTAACGATGGATGTTCCCGCTCGGGCATTGCTGGGCTTTGCGATCTGGACCGTCCTGGTGCTGATGGTTGGCGTCGGCATCCAGCGTTGGTCCTTGATCCTCACCGGCAAAGCGCAATTGAGCAGCTTTCCGGCGGACGAGCCGCACGGACCGGATTTCTATCGCCGCGCCATGCGGGCGCACGCCAATTGCGTGGAGAATTTGCCGATCTTCGGCGCCGTGGTCTTTGCAACCTATGCCGTAGGCCTCCAATCCGCCATCGTCGATTCATTGGCGGTAACGGCTCTTGGCGCGCGCGTTCTGCAAACCCTGACTCATGTGAGCTCGGGTTCAAATATGGCGGTGGGCATCCGTTTTGGATTCTTCGCTATCCAGATCGTCTGCTTTGTTTGGATGGCGGTGTGTGCGGCGCTGCAAGCAGCGTCTTGAAGAGGGAGGAACCTTATGAACCCGAATAAAGCGCTTTGGGAAAAAGGCGATTTCACGCGGCTCGCCGCCGCGATGCGGGAGAGCGGCGAGGCGCTGGTCAAATCGCTTGGCGTTGCGCCTGGATCAAAGGTCTTGGATCTTGGCTGCGGTGACGGGACGACGGCGCTGCCGGAGGCCAAGCTTGGCGCGGATGTGCTGGGCGTCGACATCGCCGCGAATTTGGTCGCGGCGGGCAATCGCCGCGCGCAGGAAGCGGGACTGACAAATCTGAAATTCCAAGAAGGCGATGCGTCGAACTTGCATGAACTGGAAGCGGACAGCTTCGATTGGGTCGTCAGCATTTTTGGCGCGATGTTCGCGCCAAAGCCCTTCGACGTCGCCAAGGAAATGGTGCGCGTCACCAAGCCTGGGGGGCGCATCGTGATGGGCAATTGGATTCCTGGTGATCCGACTCTGGTGGCGCAAATCCTGAAAATCAGTTCGGCCTATTCGCCGCCGCCGCCAGAGGGCTTTGTCAGCCCGATGCTGTGGGGCGTGGAAAAGGACGTAGTCGAACGATTTGAAAGCGCCGGCGTAAAGCGAGAGGATATTTCCGTTGCGAAGGATACTTACCACTTCAATTTTGACGGCCCGCCGTTGGAATTCCTGGCGACCTTCCGGAACTATTACGGCCCGACCATGAACGCCTTCGAAGCGGCCGAAAAAGACGGCCGCGCCGACGCTTTGCAAAAGGAGCTGGAGGCGCTGTTCTTGAGCCAAAACAAGGCGACCGACCCGCACGTCACATCCATTCCGGCGACGTTCCTGCGCGTGCAGGCGAAAGTGCGCTAAAAAAGCGCGCAACGGCAGCGCTGAAGCGGTGAATAAGGCGCCCAGCGGCGTCCCGGCTTTGTATCGCACTGTGCTATAGGGTAAGACCTGCGACTCAGAGCCTGCCGCGTATGCGATTTTCCGAAGACTTCCTGAGAGAAATCAAGGCGCGCGTCCGCTTATCGGACGTCGTTGGGAAGTCTGTGACTCTGAAACGGCAGGGCCGCGAGTTCGCGGGCCTTAGTCCTTTCAACAAGGAAAAGAGCGCCTCGTTCTTCGTGAACGACCAAAAAGGCTTCTATCACTGCTTTTCCAGTGGAAAACATGGGGACGCCATCAACTTTCTGATGGAAGTCGAACGGCTTACCTTTGTTGAAGCCGTCTCACGCGTCGCTGCCGAAGCAGGCATACCTCTGCCGGAGGAAACCAGCGCCCCGGATCCGGTCCAGAAGTCGCGCTTTGAAAGTATGCTGAAGGCGATCGACGACGCGGCGCGCTTTTACGAAGCCGAATTGCGCCGGGTGCGTGGAACAGATGGACGGAATTACCTGACGAAACGCGGCCTGCCGGAACCGGCTTGGGAGCAGTTCCGGCTGGGCTGGGCGCCGCAGAGCCGCACCGCGTTACGGGACCATCTGGCCCAAGCCGGCCATGCGCGCGACATCCTGCTGGAAGCGGGGCTGTTGATCGCGCCCGAAGACGGCGGCGAGCCTTATGACCGGTTCCGCGGCCGCATCATGTTTCCGATCTGCGATCCGCGCGGGCGGCTGGTGGCCTTTGGCGGACGCACGCTGGATCCGAATGAACGCGCCAAATACCTGAATTCGCCCGAGACGCCGTTGTTTGAGAAGGGGCGGCTGCTCTATCGCTTCCCTGAAGCCCGCAAGGCGGTGGGCAGCGCCCAGAATGCCCGGGTGGTCATCGCCGAAGGCTATATGGACGTCATCGCGCTGGAGCGGGCGGGGATTGCGGCCGTTGCGCCGCTGGGTACGGCCTTGACGGAGGAACAGCTGGCCTTGCTGTGGCGCATCGCGCCGGAGCCGGTGCTGTGCTTTGACGGCGACGCAGCGGGCCAGCGGGCGGCGTTTCGCTCTATCGACCGGGCGCTGCCGAAGATCGGCGTCGGCCGGACGCTCCGTTTCGCCGCCTTGCCGGACAAACTGGACCCTGACGACCTGATCAAGGAGCGGGGGGCCGAGGCGATGATCGAGGTCCTGAACGCGGCTGCGCCATTGTCGCAGATGCTTTGGCGGCGCGAGTTGGATCGGGAACCTCTGGACACCCCGGAACGGCGCGCCGGCCTCAGGGAGCGCCTGCGCGCGGCGATTAAGGGCATTGCCGACCCCGGGGTGCGCAAAGAGTACGGTGAATATATTCGAGACCAGCTCAACACGCTCTACGGGGATTCAGGTCCCGGGACAGGGGAGTGGCGGCCGGGAGCGCCGCGCCAAGGCTTTAGCCGACCGGCAAAAGTCCTTAATCGCCAGACTGGTAAATGGGAATTGCCGATCAAAGCGAGCGCCGAGCTCAAAACCATGACATCGACCCGCTATATCCGCTCGGACCGGCGGGTGCGGGACATCCTTTTGGAGGCGTTCAGGCGGCCCCATCTGATAATCGAGGGCGCAGAGCTCTTGGTTAAACTCGATATTCCGGACGATGACCTTGACAGTTTAAGGGATGCCCTTTTAACCCACCTTTCTGGCGAAGCCATTGACTTGGCAACGTTGCGTCACCACTTGCTCGAACGCGGGTCGAAGAGCGCAGCGGCGCTTTTGCAGCGCTTCTCAGAAAGTACTGAAGAGGGGCCAACTGACCCGGTTAACGCCGCGATCGACGACGAAAGATGGATGCGAGCGCTGTCGTCCGCTGTTCAAGCGAGTGAAATTGAGCGAGACGCGGCAGAATCTCGGGCTTCGTTGGCCAGGGAGGTGGGGGGTGTTGGACTCGACAGGCACTCTCGCATTGCAGCCGAGTGGCGCGGCGAAACGGAACAGCCGTCGGCCCCGAAAGGTTCTCCTTTTGAGGTCGCGCAAGAAACGGACTTTCCGGGAGATCGCCATGTGGCGGATCGCAATTTTGGCGATAGTGATTTAGACGATTACGGGTTTCGGGAGAATGGGCTTGGTGACGAAGGCGAAGATTGAGCGCGGAACTCCGGTCGCTGCCGCAGCTGTGCAAGCGGGCGCCAAGGCGCGCGCGGGCGGCGGCGTCGAGGAAAAGGACGCGCCGCTTCTCGATCTGACGGATGCCGCCGTCAAAAAAATGATCAAGACCGCCAAACAGCGGGGCTTCATCACGACCGACGAGCTGAACAAGATTTTGCCTTCGGAAGAATTCACCTCCGAGCAGATTGAAGACACGCTCTCGATGCTGTCCGAAATGGGCATCAATGTCGTCGAGAACGAAGAAGACGCTGAGCAGGCCGAAGGCGAAAAAGACGGCGAGGGCGAAGTCATCGTCCGCGATGACACCACTCCATCCGGCGGCAACACCAAGGAAGACGGCGACCGCACCGACGATCCTGTGCGCATCTACTTGCGCGAAATGGGTTCGGTCGAGCTTCTGTCGCGCGAAGGCGAAATCGCCATCGCCAAGCGTATCGAGGCTGGCCGCGATGCGATGATCCGCGGGCTCTGCGAAAGCCCGCTGACCTTTGAAGCCATCATGGTGTGGCGTCAGGAATTGCAGGAAAGCCGCATTCTGCTGCGCGACATTATTGATCTCGAAGCGACCTACAGCGCCTCGCAGGGCATTCCCGAAGGTGGCGTCCCCGGCGTTCCAGGCGTGCCCGCCAGCGTCACCGCGGCGCAAGTCGCGGCGGCCGCCGCCGCGACCGTTGCCGCCGCCAACGCCGCGGCCGGCATCGTGCCGCCCGAAGAGAATGAGGACTCTGACGATTTCGACGACGATGGCGGCGCCATTTCCATGTCGGCCATGGAAGGCGAATTGCGCGAAAGCGTGATGAAAATTCTGGATGGCGTGGCCGAAGAATTCGACGCCTTTCGCAAGCTGCAGGAAAAGCTGGTCAATCAGCGCCTGAAGGGCGGCAAGCTCACGCCGAAAGATCAATCCACCTATTCGGATGCGCAGGCTGCGATCATCGAGCACTTGAAGTCGCTGCGCCTAAACCCAGCGCGGATCGAAGCGCTGGTCGAACAGCTTTACGCGATCAACAAGCGTTTGGTGATGCTGGAAGGCCGGCTGATGCGCGTGGCTGACGCCCATGGCGTGCCGCGCATTGAGTTTCTGAAGCAGTATCAAGGCTGCGAATTGGCGCCGGATTGGCTGGAAAAGGTTGGCGCTCTGTCCAAGCAATGGGGCCGTTTTGCCGCCGCCGAAGCCGCGCAGGTCGAAACCATCCGCGAAGAAATCCGCGAACTCGCGCGTGAAACCGGCGTACCGATCGACGATTACCGCCGTATCGTGCAGACGGTGCAAAAGGGCGAACGCGAAGCGCGGCAAGCCAAGAAGGAAATGGTCGAAGCCAACCTTCGTCTCGTGATTTCGATCGCCAAGAAATACACCAATCGTGGTCTGCAATTCCTGGATCTCATCCAAGAAGGCAATATCGGTTTGATGAAAGCCGTCGATAAATTCGAATATCGCCGGGGCTATAAGTTCTCAACCTATGCGACGTGGTGGATCCGTCAGGCCATCCCGCGGTCGATCGCCGATCAGGCGCGCACCATCCGCAGTCCGGAGCACATGATCGAAACGATCAACAAGCTGGTGCGCACCAGCCGTCAGATGCTGCACGAAATCGGCCGCGAACCGACGCCGGAAGAGCTCGCCGAAAAGCTCGGTCTGCCGCTGGAAAAAGTCCGTAAGGTGATGAAAATCGCCAAGGAGCCGATCAGCCTCGAAACCCCGATCGGCGACGAGGAAGATTCACATCTCGGCGATTTCATTGAAGACAAATCCGCCATCCTGCCGGTCGACGCCGCCATTCAATCGAACTTGCGCGAAACCACCACGCGGGTTCTGGCCTCGCTGACGCCGC
>JBEVJO010000066.1:0-12287 GCA_040510175.1 Caulobacterales bacterium | reverse complement strand
TTTCAACGCCACGCCGCCCGGCGGCTCGCTCAGGTAGCGCGTTGGAAAGCCGGGCAAGCCATCGCGCACGGAAAACGCTGCGCCGGCCTCCGTAGAGGCGAAAATATGGGTAACTCTCGCGGCCGGAAATTTGTTCGCCACGGCCCGCAAGATTGCGGCGTCGGCGATCTCTCCGCCCAGCGTAACTTGCGACAGCGCCAAGTTTTCGGGCCCCGGCGTCATCAGAATTTTTCGCCACAAAGTCGGCGTGGCCGACAATGCGGCGCAGCCGTTTTGGGCCAGAAATGAAATGCGCTGCGGCAGTGACCAATCCCCGCGCGGTAGAACCAGTACTCCGCCCAGAATGCCTTGCAGAAAAACCTGTGCACCCGCAAACCGTGCGATGTCGTAGAGCTGGCCCCAATGGAGAGGCGACTTGGACTGGGCCTTTGTTGTACGCGTCAACGATGCCAGCGAATGGGCCACCAATTTGGGCGTTCCCGTCGTGCCCGACGTCGACAGAACCCACTGCGTCTTGCGATTTTGCACTACGGGCGATGATTCAGTCCCGGTTTCAATCGCGCCGGACCAGTCAATATGGCCCCACGCGCTAGCGCTGGTTTGCGCTCGATCGGTTAGCAGCGCTGTTGCGCCGAATTGCGCGACGAGCGCATCTGCATCCTGGTCCGCGAGGCCGCCGGGGAGCAACAGCATACGATCGATTTCGCCATCCAGCGCGATAAGCGCCAGCGCCAGTTTTGCAGGATCATCAAGGCGAAGAGCGACTGCTGGGTTTTTGCGAGCTTCATGCAACGCAGCCGTTTGCAGGGCTGCCGTCAACTCGGAAAGACGCCAAGCGCCGTGCTCCGAAATCAAAATGGGAGCGTCCGTCGCTTGCGCTTGAAGCTGCGCCCTAAGGCTGGTTATCGGCATAATATGCGACGAACTCCCCGAATTTTTCAGGGTAGTAAGGAGAATCCGATAGGGTGAACGGGTCCCAGCCCAACTCCTCCTCCAGGCGCGCCACTAGTATGGCGAAGCCCAGCGAATCCAAACCGCTTTCCAACAAAACCATATTGTCGTTCAGCTCGCCGCGGAGTTCTGCGCCCGTGCTTTTCATGACGTCCGTGAAAGTCGCGACAACGACATCCCGAATTTTATCCGCGTCCACACTTGTCTCCCAAGTCCCACCCGCGCAGCGGCTACGCCGCGGATGTGTCAGCTTCGCTACGTTCCATCGGCTTAACCCGCACCAATATTTTCGACGTCGGGGCTAGTACAGTCGCGTGGGCCGGCACATCGGTCATAACAACCGCATTGGGCCCGATCCGCACTTCGTCGCCAATTTTCACGTTGCCGATGATCACGGCGCCCGCACCAATATCGACGCCGTTTCCTACCACGGGACCGAGTCCATCGGCGAAATTGTCCCGGCCTATACCCGCTTCGCCGAACGTCACGCCCTGACGGATCAAACAGTGGTCGCCGATCGTGGCGAAGCGATGAATGACGATCCCGTTTTGATGGCCAATTAAAACCCACCGCCCGATTTTCGAGGTCGCATAGAGTTCAATTCCATAATTGTTCCGGACATAGCGGAACATCAAAGCGTGCCAGAAAAGGAAATACAGCCGCAACGGCGCAAAGCGGATCGTTTTGGCCCATACGCCGAAACGATAGACCGCCATCGCGCGAAAACCCGGTGTCGTCCAATCCAGATTGTGACGGCCAAGATCTTCGCGGATCAGCCGGAACAAGCCTACTTGCTTGATCAATGCGTTGTCGGCATGGGCCAAGCTAGGGCCCCAACCTGCAACTCGGTTCTTGAGCTTTGCGGCGATCGACATTTTGCTCTCTACCAACGCACGAGATGGGGCGCCCATCCCGATTTAATGCACCCCGCATAACGATGGAATGGCGGCGCAAACTTGTGGGCGGCGAATATTGGCGCTGTCAAGCGCCGAGCGTTGTTCAATGGACAAACCGATGGCGCTGATTTTTGTATATGCATTTCAGAGACAAAACTCCGCTTATGCGGTCCGCTCGCAGCCAATAGGAGACCATTTGTGCGAGCGGAGGACAATCATTTGATAGGGTGCCGCGCGCCGCTTGAATGGCGGCTGGAGCGATGGAATGGACAAGGTCGAGTGTGTTGTGATCGGCGCGGGGGTGATCGGCCTCGCAATCGCGCGTGCGCTCGCCATCGCTGGGCGCGAGACGATTATACTCGAAAAGGGGAATACGTTCGGCTCCGGGGTTAGTTCGCGGAACAGCGAAGTCATTCACGCGGGAATTTACTATCCCGCCGGTTCCGCCAAAGCCCGCTTTTGCGTCGCCGGGCGCGCGATGCTGTACGAGTATTGCGCCGCGCACGGCGTTGAGCACCGCCGCTGCGGCAAGTTGATCGTCGCCGCCGATCAAAAGCAACTTGATGACCTCAAGGGTATAGCGGCGGCGGCTGCGCGCAACGGCGTGGACGATCTGCGCGCTTTGAGCGCCGGCGACGCTATCGCGTTGGAGCCGGAATTGCGATGCGCCGGCGCGCTGCATTCGCCCTCCACGGGTATTATCGATACCCACGGCTATATGCTGAGTCTGCTGGGCGACGCAGAAGCCCATGGAGCGGCCATTGCCTATGGAGCGAACGTTTCAGCGCTGGAGGTCAAGAGCGACGGAATTGTAATTTTTCTGGAAGGCGATAACACGCCGGCCTTGAAGGCGAAGGCGGTCATCAATTGCGCCGGTCTGCACGCTCCGGCGTTGACCCAAAAAACCGCCGGTTTGAACGCCGCGCATCAAAGGCGCGGGTTTCTGGCCAAAGGCAATTACTTCACGTTGAGTGGTCCGGCGCCATTCAAGCGCCTTGTCTATCCCGTGCCGGAACCCGGCGGCTTGGGCGTGCACCTGACGCTCGACCTAGGCGGACAGGCGCGGTTCGGCCCGGATGTTGAATGGATCGAGACCGAAAATTATGACGTCGATCCAATGCGTAGTGAAAAATTTTACGCCGCCGTTCGCGCTTATTGGCCCGGCCTGAAGGACGGCGCCCTAATTCCGTCCTACGCCGGCATACGGCCAAAACTCGGTGGCGCGGGCACGCCTGCTGCTGATTTCGAGATTCATGGTCCGGATGTGCATGGGGCGCCCGGGCTGATCAACTTACTCGGCATAGAATCGCCTGGCCTCACCGCGTCCCTCGCCATTGCTGATCACGTTGAAAACCTTGTGGACTCCGCCTGAGCGTGCTGCTGTGCCTTGAATCCACTTGTCTTGCGTCGTTTTTTGCCAATCGTCGGAAAACTGCCCTTCGCAAACAAGCGCCAAATTATAGGCGCCCCCGCGCAACGCTCGGTTTCTGGCGCTCGTTTCCGCATCGCTTAAAAATAAATCTTCGCTTTTTTGAAGATGCTCACAAGTGTAGTCTTGTAGATGCGTTAGTTGATTGGGCTGAGCTGCGTCATGGCCAGCGCGTGCGCGTGATCTAAAGCACAATTGTCGCATGAGTCTGTGGGGGCGCCATGCCCAAATTGGACAATTACGAGCGCGATGTGGACGCTCAGATTGGCGACCGTATTCGCGCGCGGCGTGCTGAATTGGGCATGAGCCAAGCCGAACTCGCCGAGCACATCGGCATGTCGTTTCAGCAAGTACAAAAATATGAGCGCGGCGCGAATCGCATCGCAAGCTCTATCCTCTTGCGAGTAGCCGAAGCTTTGGATTGCTCGCCAGGGTATTTTCTGGAGATCAGCAAAAAACGCCGCGCGACGAAAAAAGCGCCGCCGGAATCGGCTGTTGATCGCGAGGTCGCAGCGTTTATCGTGCGCTTCCGGCAGATAAAATCCGCCAAAGCGCGCGCCCGTATTCTATCGGTGGTGGATGCATTGCTGCGTCAATTCGAAAACGCCGGTTCTCCGGCAAAGGCCGCGCCGAAAAAACGCGCGGCCGCAAAGAGCAAGCCAGCGCCGCGCGCAAAGGCGAGCGCCAAACGCACAGCGAAAAAACCTTAGCGCTCTAGATGCGTCAGCCTTTCGACGCCTCGGCGATCAGGCGCGCCGTCACCTGTTTCAACCCAGCAAGGACGTGCTGGCGCTGTTCCGCCTCCGCATGATCTGGGGCTTGCCGCAAGAGCCGCATGGATGCGACGTGGACATTGATCGCGTCCCACACCAGCGGGATATTCTCCGCGCGATTACCCAGAAGGTCGCACAGGCTATAGGCCGCTTCTGACAACTCCATCTGGTTGTAGAGGGCCGCGGCCGCGAAGACGTCATTGGCGAGCAGATAAATCTTCCGCTCGTCTGGCGCCGATGATCCCGCCTTCAGGCTGGCGCAGAGCGTTTGCATCTCCGCGATCTTTTCGTCGATCGCGGCAAGGCCTGTTTCCTTATAGGCTTCGATCTTGGCTTCCGCCCGTTTGATCGCGTCGGAAATTTTTATGCCATCCGGCCGGTCGACCATATTCCGGATGGTGTTCTGCGGCGCCATGTATTTGACGTTGGCGGGAGCCTTGGAAGTCGGCGCTGAGGTCATATCGACACCTTCTGCGGCTGCAAGTCGGATTCAGCGCTGGTTGCGCCCGTTTCAATATCGGCCTCGCGGCGGTCCTCGGCGCCCATCGGCGGGCCTTCAAACTTGAAGCGGCGATCCGGGCCGATATAGGCGCCCTGGTTCACGTCCACGAATTGGCGCTTGTCCGAGGCAATCCAAAAGATGCGCTGGATCAACACCGTCGGTGTGATCGGCTTGGCGACGAAGAAATTGGCGCCGGTATCTCGCGCGCGCTTGATGCTCGAAATTTTCGCGTGGCCACTGACCAGCATAACCGGAACGAGCCGGTTATCGCACCTTGAGCGGCGCAGACTGCGGATGAATTCAAAGCCGTCCTCGTCTTCCAATTCAGGGTCGACGATCACCAGATCCACGTTATTGACCCGGAGCAACTCCATGGCTCGGGCGGCCGTGGTGCTGCGCAGAAACTTGCTGACGCCAAAGCCGAGCAGGACTTGTTGAATCACGTCAGCACTGTGCGTACTGCGGTCCAGGATCAGGACCACAGCCTGTGTCAGGTTAAACCTTGCGCTGACATCAATTGTCCTCGCCACTTTGGTCCTCACAGCGCCGCGACAGGCGTTCGCCACCGGCCGTGCGCCTGCACGCCGGCAGCCTTCCAACCGCGCAAACTATAGGATTTTCCTTAAGAATCGCTTCGCGGCGATCGCGCGGGTCCGTCCTTAACGGGGCGTTAGCAAACGACCGCCCCGCAACACTTAGGCCTTGTTATTGCTGGCGGAACGAGTTCCAGAGCGCCTGATTCAATGGATCGAGCAGGAACTGCAGCGCCGTGCGCTTTTGCAGTGGAATGATCGTTTCGGCCGGCAGGCCCGCCGTCAGGTTCAAGGTTTTTTCACCCCGAGCCTTGGCGACGCGATCAAGCTCGGCCTTCGGCACGGTCACTTCGGCGATGAAATAGCCCTGGCCGGTACGCTGATCATCGAAGCGGTCCGCAGAGATGCGCTCCACATAACCATGGATGACCGGCAGGTTGCGGCCCTTCAAGGCGCTGAAGCGGATTTCCGTCTTCATGCCGTGGTGGACGTCGTCGGCGTCTTCAGGACGCACACGGGCCTCGATCACTAAAGGATGCTCGTTGGGCACGATGTCCATGATAGGATCGCCCGGGCGGATGACGCCGCCCACAGTGAAGATGCGCAGGCCAACCACGGTGCCGTCGACTGGCGCGCGGACCCGCGTGCCAGCCAATTGCACGCGCACGGCGGCGACGCGCGGCGACACGTCGGCCAGCTGAGTTTCGGTTTGCCGCAGCATTTCCGCGATTTCCTTGTCGCGCGCCTGCCGCATGGCGATGATCTGCATCTGGGTTTCGCCGATCGCCTCTTTGGCTTCCTGGATCGACGCTTCAGCGAGGCCCAGCGAGCCTTCGAGATCGGCGCGTTCGCGTTCCTTTTCCCGGATGCGATTGAGCGGCACCAAGCCCTTTTTGCCAAGCGTACGCAGCCCTTCCAGCTCCTCGTCCATCAGACGCATTTGCTCGACCGAGGAAGCGACGCGGCGCTTATAGCCATCGATGCGCGCCCGCAATTGCTGGGCGCGTTCCTGCGTTACAGCTTCCTGGCTGGCGTGGGCTTCGCGACGGCGAAGCATTTCATCGTTCTGCCGCGCCAATACGGCGTCCGCTGCATCGGCGTAAGCGGCGGGCAGATCCTGCCATTCCGGCGGCCGGGTAATGTTAGGCGCGCCGGAAACTTCGGCGCGCAGACGCGCGCGGGTCGCTTCAAGTTCGATGGCCTGGCTGGTCAGCGATTGGTCCTGGGCGCTGAGTTCGGTGGCGGCCAATTCCAGAAGCACATCGCCGGCCTTGACCTTCTGACCCTCGGTAGCGTTCAGGACCGCGACCGTGCCGCCGTCGCGATGCTGCACAGTTTGCCGGTTGCCCGAAACTTTAATCACGCCAGGCGCAACGACGCCGGAGTCCAACGGCGCCAAAGCCGCGAACAGTCCCAGCACGCCAAAAAACCAAAACAGGATGCGGCGTCCGGCGCGCATTTCCTTGAAGGCGCTGTCATCGGACATATCGACAGGCTCGCGCGGCCCGCCTTGAATGACGCGCAGGAACGCTTTTTTGGCCTTGCCGTCTTCCGGCGGCGCGCCGTCTTCCGTCTCGCTACGCTTCTTGCCGAGCTTCGCCATCTTTAGGTCTCCGACACGATGCGCGGCGCAGGGGCCGGACGTTGCGGCGGAACGGGCGCGAGCTTGGCGGCGACTTCCTCGCGCGGACCGAAGGCCTGAATGCGGCCGTCGCTCAGCACCAGCAATTTGTCGGCGATGGTCATGAAGCCAGCGCGGTGGGCGACAACGAAGCAAACCGCGCCACGCGCTTTGGCGGCCTTCAACGCATTCACCAAGGCCGCTTCGCCTTCGGCGTCGACATGGGCGTTGGGTTCGTCGAGCACCAAAAGAACCGGATCGCGGAACAGCGCCCGCGCCAACGCGATGCGCTGAGCCTGCCCGGTCGACAGGCCGCGGCCCATGGGACCGAGTTGTGTGTCAAAGCCCTTGGGCAACCGCAGAATGAGCTCATGCGCGCCGGCTAGCTTTGCAGCTGTAACCACATCGGCTGAAATTTTTTCGTGATCAGCGTCGGACGCCTTGTTGGTGAAACGGGCGATGTTCTCCGCCACCGTGCCGGACAGCAAACTGACGTCCTGCGGCAGATAGCCGATATAGCGTCCGAGCGCATCGGCATCCCAGTCGTCATACTTGGCGCCGTCGATGCGCACCGCGCCGAAATCCGCCGCCGTTGCGCCGGCCAGGACGCGCGCAAATGTCGTCTTACCTGCGCCCGATGGGCCGACCACGCCAATGATATCGCCCGGCTGGGCGTTCAAGGTGATTTCCTGGATCAAGGCGCGATCGCCTTCCGGCGATTTCACGCCGACGCGCTCCATCGCCATGACGCCACGTGGCGCGGGCAAGGGCGTGCGCACCTCTTCCGCCGGACGCGCTTCCAGCATGCCCTTCAGATTGGTGAAGGCGGTCAGCGACTGCGCGATCGTGCGCCACGAACCCACGATCTGTTCGATCGGCGCGATGCCGCGCGCCACGAGGATGGATGAGGCGAACACCGCGCCGGCGCTGACATCGCCGTGAATGGCGAGATAGGCGCCCATGCCCAGGCCCGCCGATTGCAGAAATAACCGGAAGAAGCGCGCCACCGCCGTGTAGCGGGTTTGCGAAAACGCGCCGTCCGTTTGCGCAGCAGCGATGTTGGTGCGCTCTTGCAGATTGCGGGCGATCAAGACCTTGCGCATGCCCAGGGCCCGCGCAGCTTCGGCGGCGGCAGTGTCCGCTTCCTGCGCTGCATAGGCATTAGGGATGCGGGCGCTGGCCTCTTTGGTCGCGGCGCGAAAGGCGCGCTCGGACATCAGCGCGATGCAGAACAACAGGATTGCGCCGAACAACGCGATGCAGCCGATGACCGGATGAATCAGGAAACAACAGAGGATGTAAATCGGCGCCCAAGGCGCATCGATCACCGACAAGGCAATCGGGCCGGTGAGACCGGAGCGGAAAATATCGAACTCTCGCATCGCGTGCTGGACTTTGGCGCCGCGGGAATCCGGCCGGCCGGAGAACGCCATTTCCAGGATCGCGGGCGAGACGAGGCGATTCATTCGATTGCTGGCGTGCACCAAGATCCGCCCGCGCAACCCATCCAACGCCGCCAGTACGATCAAGGCGACAACCAGCGCGAGGGTGACAAAGAGCAGGGTGGCGACGCCGCTGGTCTGCATGACGCGGTCATAGACCTGCAGCATGTACAGCGTCGGCGCGAGATAGAGGATGTTCACCGCGGCGCTGAAAATCACCACGGCCCAGACATGCGCACGGCACGCTTTTAGTGCATCCCGGATCAGGCTTGAAGATGAAGCTTTCGCGGCGCGCGCCATTGAGATCTCTACCGGGCCCTGAGGCTGTTGCCGATTTTCTGCACGCTCACGATGTGCACGCGCCGTACCAACATCTTAAGGCGACACTTTGGCCAAACGGACTAAGCCTCACAAGAGGCAGATTGCAAAATTCGCCTTAAAAGCAGCCCACGAGACCCATTTTGCGTCGCGCACGGCGAAGCCTCATTTCGACGCGGCGCGCTTGTCGCGAGGCCGGATCATTTTAGTGCGGCGCGACGGGATTTAGGCCTGGGCGTAGACCGCTCCGATTTGATGCGCAATATTACCATTCAGCAAGACACGCAGCCATTCGTCTGGGAGGAAACATTATGACAAAACAGCGCTTTTCCGAAGTCGGCGTCTATTCTCTCGGCGGCCATATCGAAGACCCAAAGCAAGGCTTCGCCGAAGTTCAGGACGCTGAGAATCTCGGTTTCGGCTCGCTTTGGATTTCGGAGCGCTTCTCGGCCAAGAACGCTGATGTGCTTTGCGGCGCGACCGCCGCTCTGTGCCCAACGATCGGCATCGCCGCCGGCCTGATCCAGAATATGGTGTTGCGGCACCCGATTGTGACCGCCGGCTTCGCCGCGACCATGGCCAAAATCAGCGGCGATCGTTTTTGCCTGGGTGTGGGGCGCGGCACTGACAGTTTCGCGGACGCCACGGGCACCTCGCGGCTGAACTTCCGCATCATGCAGGATTATGTCCAGACGCTGCGGGCTTTGTGGCGCGGCGAGACGGTTAATTATGAAGGACCGCTTGGCCGCTTTACGAACTTGCGGCTTGGCGTGCATCTGGAAAAGACGCCCCCCATTATCATGGCCGCCATGGGTGAAAAAACCCTGCGCTGGGCGGGGTCGTTCTGCGACGGAGTCCTGTTCAACTCATTGTGGACGCCCGAAGCGGTTGAGCGCTCGGTTCGCTTTGTGCGCGAGGGCGCGGAACAGGCCGGCCGTGACCCTAAATCCGTGCGCATCTGGACCATCCTGGTGTCAGCGCTCGATGTGCCTGAAGAAAAGATGTTGAATTACGTGGTGCGTCGGATGAACACCTACATCCTCTTTCCGGGCATGTTCGACGCGATTTGCGACGCCAATGGCTGGGACAAGAGCAAAGCGGTGATGCTCCGCGACGCTTTGGCGAAATTCGATCCGCCGAAGGCGTCCGGCACGATGGGTGATGAATCCACCACCCGGGATCTCGATAATCTGCGCCGCATGGCCGAGCTCTATCCGCGCGCGTGGCTGACTGAAGGCAACGCCATCGGTACAGGCGCGGACGGCGCCAAGGGGATCCAGGCGCGCTTGGACGCCGGCGCAGACGGCGTGCTGTTCCACGGCAGCCCGCCCGGCGAATTAAAAACCATGATGGAGGCGTGGGCCAAAGTACGGCCAGCCAATCTTCGCGAACGGCCGGTCAATCCGGGTCTATAAACAAGAATAAAAGGGAGAACACCGGCGATGAGTTTTCGCCTCGTCTTGTCATCGATCACGCAGACCCTGTCCGCGACTATACGGCCGCACGTCCAAGACGAAGCCGCCAAGCACGCCTTGGAAGCCTGCATCCGGGGCCTGTCCGGTTTGACGGCCGCATTCGAGGCGCCCGCCGGAGAGCCTTCGCCGCCGCTTCCAAACGCGCGCGATTTTCCCCCGACCGCTTATACCCGGCCGCCCGAAACCCTCGCCGCCAACGCGACGCACGCAGCGGCGGTAAAAGCGGGCGAACAATGGCTGGCGTCCGGCGGCTGGCTGAAAGATTCGGCGCAGCGCGATGCCGCCAATGCCCTTCTAGCCTGGGAATCCGCGATCGAGGATACCCGCATTACGCTGATGGATTCCCTGACGGATGGCGCGCGAACAGAGTCCGCCGTCGTCTCGTTGGACATCGACCGCGATGCGCTGGAGCGTTATCTGAAGGCGCGCTACCCGGACGACAAAGACCTGCGCATCGCGACCTTCCGGCAAGTGTTCGGCGGACGCTCCCGGCAAACCGCTCTCTTCACATTGGAAGGCGCAACGTCTATTCCCGCGAAACTCGCAGTGCAACGGGATCATCCGGCGGGCTTGTCGCCTTATGGCGTAGCGGGCCAATTTCCGTTCGTAAAAGTGGTGGCCGATAGCGGGGTCAAAACGCCGAGGCCGGTATTCTTGGAGACAGATAAGGCGGTCATTTCTGCGCCATTCGTCGTCATGGAGCAGGTGTCCGGCGCCGTTGCAGGCGCTGACTATTTCCACCCACCGCAAACTCCGGCATTGGCTTATGAACTGGCCGAACAATTGGCGCTGTTGCATCGCGCCGATTTGTCAGCGCTCCCTGCCGCGCTTTCAGATAATTCCCTATCGTGGCCGGACGATCTGGCGGCGATCGATGCAGCGTGGCGCAAGCATCAAGCTGCGCCGTCCATGGCCTTCGCGGCCGCGCTCGCCTGGATGCGCGCGCACGTCCAAGACGTTGGAAACGAAAGATCAATCGTCCACACCGACACCGCCTTTCACAACATCCTGATCGAGAACGGCCATTTGTCCGCCATTCTGGACTGGGAGTTGGTGCATGTCGGCCACCCCGGCGAAGACCTGGGCTATTGCCGCGGCTTCGTCGAGGAAATGGCGGACTGGGATGAGTTCATGCGCGTCTACACAGCGCACGGCGGCTGCGCATTCTCGCGCACCGTCATTGATTATTTCAGTCTGCGCGCCGGCGTGAAATTGATGACGCTGTTGCAGGGCGGCCGGGCCGCCTTCGAGTCGGGCTTGACCGACGACGTGAACCTCGCCGAAGTCGCGACGTCGTTCGTCCCTCGCCTGCATCGGCGGATCGCCAGGGTGTTAAAGGAAATCGTTCAGCGCGCTTAAGGGCAAGCTTCAGTCTTTGGGATCCACTGCACGGCGCACCAGCAGCTTGTCAACGCGACGGCCGTCGAGATCCAGGATTTCGAACTCCAGCGGGCCCGCATGAACGGTGTCGCCAACTGCGGGGAGGCGCTGCAGCAGGCTAATGACATAGCCCGCCACGGTATCGAAGCGGCCGCTGCGCGAGAGATTGGAGACGCCAAGCGCGCGCTCAAACTCGTCAACCGGCATCATGCCATCGACAAGCCATGAACCATCGTCGCGCTGCACAGGCACGGCAATGGATTCATCGAAAGACAATACGCCATCGCCCGCAATGGATTCCAAAAGATCCGCCGCCGTCACCAGGCCCTGAATGACGCCATACTCATCCGACACAAACACCATGCGCACCAGATTATTTCGCATCGCGTCCAGCAGGCGCAGCACTGGAAGGCTTTCAGGCACGACCACCGGCGGGTGCATTGCCGTACGCAGATCGAATTCCTGTTCCTTCAGGGTCAGCAATTCCTTGGTTTGCACAACCCCGATGACGTGATCCACGCTGCCCTCGGCAATTGGGAACCGCGAATGACCGCTGTCACGGATCGTGGCCAGATTTGCTTCGATGGGCCGATTAGGATCCAGCCACACGATGTCGTTACGAGGCGTCATGATGGCCCGCACCGTGCGGTCGCCGAGCCGCATGACGCCCTCAATCATCTGGCGTTCTTCGGATTCGATGACGCCGGCGCTGTGACCTTCATCGATCAGGGAATGAATTTCTTCTTCGGTGACGTCCGATTGCTTGGTCCGGTTCAGCCCGAGGATCTGGAGCAAACCGTTCGTCGAGATTTTCAGCAGCCACACCACGGGGCCTGAGGCTTTGGCTAAAAACACCATGCCCGGCGCGACAAACTTGGCGATCGTTTCCGGCGCCGCCATGGCGATCCGCTTCGGGACCAATTCTCCCAGCACCAAGGACAGATAGGTGGTAATGACGATGACGACG
>JBEVJO010000065.1:0-7269 GCA_040510175.1 Caulobacterales bacterium | reverse complement strand
CGCTACCTGACCCAGCAAGCGATCTATCGGAGTTTTGCCGCGGCCTACGTCGTCAGTGGTTCAGGCCAAGTCCTCGCCAAGGCGGAATCTCCGCGGGCGCCAGCCTATGAACCGCCAGAAGATGTTGCGCTGCGCGACGCCAATCAAGGCGACGTTGCGCTGAGCATGATTGAAAAAGCCGACCTCATCAGGGCCACTTATCGGCTGAAAGATTATCACAACGCGTATCTGTACGTGGCGCGATATGCGGACGCAGGGATTCTGGAGACGCTACGAAAATCAGAAGCGTCCGTTGTGGCCTATCGTCAAGCCGAGGAACAACGCGGACGCCTGCAGGTCCAGTTTTTTCTGAGTTATCTTGAAATCGCGCTGCTTGTACTTCTTGGGTCCGCTTGGCTGGGCATATCCGCCGCGACAGGTATTGCGGCTCCTATTGGCCGGTTGGCGGAAGCGGCGGATCGAATAACGAAAGGCGACTTGGCTACGCGTGTTGATCCGGGACCGATCGACGACGAAGTGGCTGAACTCGCCCGCGCGTTTAACCGCATGACCGGTGAACTGGATGCAAAGCAGCGCGATCTCTTGAGCGCACGCGAAGACGCCGAAACTCGAAGCCGGTTTATCGAAACTGTTCTGTCAGGGGTTACTGCTGGCGTTTTAGGGGTCGACGCTGAAGGACGTATTACGGCGGCGAACCGGTCAGCGGCGCAGCTTTTGAGTGCAATAGACTTTGGCGCTCTGGTGGGGCGCTCGCTCGTCGAGGTGTCGCCGCAACTGGCTAAGCTTTTATCGATTCAGCTACCAGCCGATGGTGACGCAGCGCAGGGGCAAGTTGAACTGCCGCAAGGATCTCAGTTGATAACCTTGGACGTTCGGGTTGCCCGTATTCCGGATACCCCGGGCTTTGTCTTTACGTTCGACGACGTGACGCGGCTTGTGGCGGCGCAACGGCAATCTGTCTGGAAAGACGTGGCGCGCCGCATTGCGCATGAGATCAAAAATCCGCTTACGCCCATCCAATTGTCCGCGGAGCGTCTGCGCCGGAAATACCTTTCGGAAATTACCTCTGACCGGGAGACCTTTGAACAATGCACTGACACCATTGTGCGTCAGGTGCAGGACATCGGCCGGATGGTGGATGAGTTCGCGGCCTACTCCCGCACGCCTGAGCCGCGCATTGCACCAGCGGATGTTGCTGAGGTCGTTCGCGCCAGCGCTTTCTCCGAACGTTTGCGGCACCCGCAGATCAAAATGGAGATCGTCTTGCCGGACGGCCCTGTGGTGGCGGATTGCGACGATCGTTTGATTTCTCAGGCGGTTGTGAATCTCCTGAAAAACGCTGCGGAATCCATTGAAGTGCGCCGCTCGCGCGATGGCGAACCGAAGGATCCTCGTATTCAGGTACGCGTGAGCAGCGACGAAGCGGCTGTCGAAATTGCGGTGATTGACAATGGCGTTGGCTTTCCTGCCTTGGGCCGCGCGCGGCTTGTCGAGCCTTACATGACGACGCGGGAGAAAGGCACCGGCTTGGGATTGGCGATCGTCAAGCGCGTTGTCGAGGATCACGGCGGGTCGCTGACGCTTGAAGATGCGCCTCAGCCAGGCCCTGGGGCGCAAGTGAAGATCATTTTACCTCTGGCGCGCGCCACGGACGCCGCGCTGAATAAGGAGTTGGTGTAATGGCCGACATACTGATCGTCGATGACGAGCAGGATATCCGCGATCTTGTCGCAGGCATCCTGACCGATGAAGGTTACACGGTGCGTACTGCGGCGGACGCGGATTCCGCTTTGGAGGCTTTGCGTGGCCGCACGCCATCGCTGGTAATCCTGGACGTCTGGCTGACTGGTAGCCGCGTCGACGGACTCGAACTTCTTTCAATCATGAAGGAGATCGATCCCTACTTGCCCATTCTGGTGATCTCCGGCCATGGCACCATTGAAACTGCGGTCGCAGCAATTCGGCAGGGCGCCTATGATTTCTTGGAGAAGCCCTTCACCGCGGAGCGTCTGTTGCTGGTGGTCGAGCGCGCTCTAGAAAACGCCCGCTTAAAGCGTGAAAACAACCAGCTCCGCATTCAATCTTCCAAACGCGACGAATTGATCGGCACGTCGGGCGCTGTTGCTCAATTGCGGATGGCTATTGATCGTCTGGCGCCGACCAATAGCCGGGTGCTTATTTCCGGACCTCCAGGGGCAGGCAAAGAATTGCTAGCCCGTTTGACGCATGAACGCTCGCCGCGCGCCAGCGCACCATTCGTGATTGTGACGGCCGCAAGTATGGAGCCGGAACGGCTTGAGCTGGAACTGTTCGGCGAAGAAGGCCCCAGCGGCCGACCGAGCAAGATCGGTTTGTTTGAGCAAGCACACAACGGCACGCTGTTCCTTGATGAAGTCGCTGACATGCCGCTGGTGAGTCAGAATAAGATTTTGCGCGTTCTGGTCGACCAGCGCTTTCGCCGCGTGGGCGGTGACACAGATCTGCAGGTCAATGTGCGTGTGATTGCCTCGACGTCGCGTGATTTGATGCAAGAGATTGCGGCAGGGCGCTTCCGCGAAGATCTCTTCCATCGGCTCAATGTCGTCCCCTTACGCGCCCCCTCTCTTGGTGAGAGGAGGGAAGATATCCCGGATCTCATCGCCTACTTTGTCGGCCGGCTTTCCGAAGGCTCTGGACTGCCGGCCCGCATCTTCTCCTCCGAGGCGATCGCCGCGCTGCAAGTCGCCGAATGGCCCGGCAATGTCCGCCAATTGCGCAATGTCATCGAACGAATTTTGATTTTAGCCGGCGGTGACATGAGCCATCCGATCACACTGGAAATGCTCGCGGAAGCTAATGGCGGCGGAAGTAACGGCGATAAGATGCAAACCACGATCGCTCTGCCGTTGCGTGATGCGCGTGAACATTTCGAACGAGAGTACCTGGCGGTTCAAATCATGCGGTTTGGCGGCAATGTCTCACGCACGGCGGCCTTTATCGGCATGGAGCGCTCCGCATTACACCGGAAGCTGAAATCGCTGGGCGTTGAGCCAGAGCGTCACGGCCTTGGTCCCGAGGACGTGCAATGAGTCGCGTCGCCTATGTCGATGGGCAATATGTGCCCTTTGGCGCTGCGGCGGTTCACATCGAAGACCGCGGCCTGCAATTCGCCGATGGCGTCTACGAGGTTTGGAGCGTCCGTAACGGTCGCCTTCTCGATCTTGAGGGACACTTGGCGCGTCTCGAACGCTCCTTGGGTGAACTACGCATCAAAAACCCGATGGGACGCTCAGCGCTTCAGGTGGTGCTCAAAGAGGTTTTGCGGCGTAACCGCGTTCGAGACGGCTTGGTGTATCTGCAGGTAACGCGCGGCGTGTCGCGGCGCGATCACGTATTTCCGCCTGCCAAGGTCAAGCCGACGGTGATTGTGACGGCGCGCCTTCAGAACGTGCCTGCGCTTGAGCAGGCTGCCGCCAAGGGGGCTGGGGTGATTACGGTGCCGGAAAGCCGCTGGGCGCGCTGCGACATTAAAACTGTTGGGCTGCTGCCAAACGTTCTTGCAAAGCAGGCCGCGAAAGATGCCGGCGCGCAGGAAGCGTGGTTTGTGGACGCTCAGGGGTTTGTGACCGAAGGGTCGTCCACGAACGCCTGGATCATCGACGCCACCGGCGCCGTTCGGACCAGAGACACCAGCGCCAACATCCTTCGGGGCATTACGCGCGCCCGGATTATCGAGGTTTTGAAAGAAGAAAACTTGAAGCTCGACGAAACGCCTTTCACGCTGGAAGAGGCGTATAGCGCGCGGGAGGCTTTCTATACGGCGGCGACCGCTATGGTGACGCCTGTGACATCGATCAATGGCCGGAAGATCGGCGATGGCGCGCCAGGCCGCGTCGCGGCGCGTCTTCGGGCGGCTTATTTGCAAGGCGCATAGACCAAATAGCGGGCATGAAGGTAAAATTGCGTTGTTGCGGCGCAGCAAGCTGACGTATAGCGTTGTCGAAGTATCGCAAATAGCGGTCCGGGCCTTAATCAAAACAAAGGGAACAACCCATGTCCGGGGATAAAAAACAAAATCTCCAAGATACCTTCCTCAACGCAGTCCGCAGGTCAAAAACCCCGCTCACGATTTTTCTCGTGAATGGCGTAAAGCTTCAAGGCGTCGTGACCTGGTTCGACAATTTTTGCGTGTTGCTAAAGCGTGAAGGACAAGCCCAGCTTGTCTATAAGCATGCGATATCGACGATCATGCCGATGCAGCCCGTGCAATTGTTCGAAGCGTCTAGCGACGCGGATGATTCCTAGGATTTGAATTGCTCGATCCCGCCAATCGCGCGCTCGTCATCTATCCGGAAATAACGGGTAAAAATGAAAGGATGCGCGATCCGGAATTGCGGCTCGCGGAAGCGCGCGGCTTAGCCGAAGCGTTGGATTTGGATGTCGTCGAAGGACGCATCGAGCGGCTGCGCGCGATTAAGCCCGGACTCTTTTTTGGCGAAGGCAAAGTCAAGGAGGTCAGCGACGTCGTCGAGGCCGACAAGATTGGCATTGTCTTCATCGACGCCGGCCTGACGCCGATCCAGCAGCGCAATCTTGAGCGAAAATGGAATCTCAAGGTAATCGACCGCACCGGTGTGATCCTGGAGATTTTCGGCCGGCGGGCTCGCACGAGCGAGGGCCGTGTGCAGGTGGAACTCGCGCGTCTGGAATACGAACGGTCACGCTTGGTGCGGACCTGGACTCACTTGGAGCGCCAACGCGGCGGCTTCGGCTTTCTTGGCGGTCCGGGTGAAACGCAGATCGAAGCTGACCGCCGGTTGCTGGCCGATAAGATCGCGCGCCTCAAGAAGCAGCTCGACAGCATTCGGCGCACGCGCGGCTTGCATCGGGCGAGCCGTAAGAAGGTCCCTTATCCAATTGTCGCTGTCGTGGGCTACACGAACGCCGGTAAATCGACGCTGTTCAATCAGCTCACAGGCGCTGACGTGTTGGCGAAGGACATGCCATTCGCCACTTTGGATCCGACCATGCGGCTCGTCCGCTTGCCATCCGGGCGCGCCGCGATCCTATCGGACACGGTCGGATTCATCACGGATTTGCCCACGCAATTGGTGGCGGCATTTCGCGCTACTCTGGAAGAAGTCGCTGAAGCAGATCTGCTTTTGCACGTCCTCGACATATCAAATCCGGAAAGCGCCGCCTTGCGCGACGACGTGCTGTCGACGCTTGATCAGGTGTTTGAGGGCAGGGGTGAGCGACCGCCTACAATCGAAGTCTGGAACAAATCAGACATACTGGAGCCGTCCGCGCTGGAGGCGACTGAAGCGCGTGCAGCACAGGCCAAAGACGCGTTTGTGGCCTCCGCAGTCGCGAAAACCGGCCTGGATGCTGTCGTAGCTGCGCTTGATGAAAAGCTGGCGGCCGGATCTCAGATGGTTGAACTGAGCCTCGGCGCCAATGCGGGTGCTGCGCGCGCTTGGCTGTTTGAGCATGGAGAGGTGGGGTCCGAAGCGAAAGCAGAGGAGGGCGATGAAAACCTGATTCTGCAGGTTCGAATGACGCCGGGAAATATCTCCCGCTTCCGCCGCCTCTTTCCTGCAGCGCAGATATTGTCTCAGGTCTGACCGCGCTCAATACGCTTGGCTTCGAGCCAAAAGTCTTCCAACGTCGCCAAATCGCACGCCTGCGCCGACGCGCGTGCGCGTGCTTCAACATGGGAAAACCGGCGCACGAATTTGGCGTTGGCGCGGCGTAGGGCGTCTTCCGGCGCGACTTTCAGTTTGCGCGCTATGTTCGCGCAGACAAACAAGAGATCGCCCATCTCGTCCAGGATTTCGTCCTGTGCGCCCTTCTCAATTGCGGCTTCCAGCTCCGCGCGTTCTTCGTCCAGCTTCTCGAGCACGCGTTGCGCGTCAGGCCAATCGAATCCAATCTTGGCGGCCGCCTTCGCGAGTTTTTCGGCGCGCATAAGGGCAGGGGCCGATACCGGAATATTGTCGAGAACACTGGCTTCGGCGCCCACCCCCTTCGATTTTCGCTCCGCGTCTTTGATCGCTTCCCAATGCGCTGGTTGTTCGCCGGCGGTGCGCTCTGGTTCCGATCCGAAGACGTGCGGGTGTCGGCGCGTCATCTTGGTGACCAGATCGCGCATCACGTCCTCAATCGTGAACTCGCCGGCTTCCTCTGCAATGCGGCTATGGAAAACGACCTGGAACAACAAATCGCCGAGCTCTTCTCGGAGATCTGTCATGTCACTTCGCTCAATCGCGTCGGCGACCTCGTAGGCTTCCTCGATCGTGTACGGCGCTATGGTGGCGTAGGTTTGCTCTTTGTCCCACGGGCAACCGTTCCGAGGATCACGCAGACGCTTCATGAGTGCGACGACATCCAGAAAAGCGTTTGAGAGGGGGATTGGGGAGGGACCAGAGGACATGGCGCGCAGACTCATTTTCGATGCATCAAAGCGGGTATTTGCCGGGCCCAGCACCGCGAATGCAAATGTCGCATAATATGTATTATGGGAATTATAGATTTGAATCGAACGGATAGTACGGGTTTACCCGCTGATTTCGACGCTCAGACCATCAAACGCGGGCTCCACGCCGTCTGGCAGCTCTGATTTCAGCGTCTCATAGTCCAGATCGATGTGAAGGTTTGTCAGAAACGTACGCTTTGGTTTGAGCCGCTCGATCCACTGGAGCGCTTTTTCCACATGCACGTGCGTCGGATGCGGCGTGTAGCGCAGCGCGTCCAGCACCCAGACGTCGAGTTCGTGCAGCCTTTCGAACGTCTCTTCCGGCATGTCAGATACGTCGTTGGAATAAGCGAAGCGTCGCACGCGGAAACCCAACGAATGGGTGCCGCCGTGCGCTTGCATTAGTGGTATGATTTCGAGGTCCCCTCCCGGCCCCCCTACTTCGAAACGCTCTCCGGGGGGAGGTAAGCGCCGCTCCTCTAGAATGGCGGGGTATGGCGAGCCGTGCGGCGACTTAAAGCAGTAGTCGAAGCGATGGGTGAGCTTGCGGCTGGTTTCCTCGTCCATATAGACCGGTACGCGCTGTCGCGTGACGAACGCAACGACGCGAAGATCGTCTATGCCATGCGTCTGATCGGCATGGTCGTGGCTAAACAAAACCGCGTCCAGCGCCGCTACGTCCGCGCGTAACAGCTGCTCGCGTAGATCCGGCGAAGTATCGACGATGAAGCGCGTGGGCCGCTCAGCGCCCACCGCAAATTGCTCGACCAGAAGCGAACAGCGGCTCCGGCGGTTCTTCGGGTTGGTGGGATCGC
>JBEVJO010000064.1:0-3763 GCA_040510175.1 Caulobacterales bacterium | reverse complement strand
ATGATCGTAATCGCGCCGCCCGATTTCATACGGCGTCCCATCCGGCGGATAAAATAATGGGCTGCGAGAAAATTGTTTGCGATCGCCGATTGCATAGTCGCGGCATCAAGATCTTCCAGCATTCCCACCACGGGAACGCCAGCGGCGAGGATCGCGATGTCAATGCCGCCGTGGCTATCCATTGCGGTTTGCGCCATAGCATCGACGTCGGCCTCAACGGACGCGTCACACCGAACCGCAACGCCGCCGATCTCGTTCGCAAGTTCCGTTACGCCCTCAAAGCGCCGCGCGCCGACAACCACCTTAGCGCCGCGCTCCCGCGCGAGCACCGCTGTCGCCCAGCCGCTGCCGCCGCGCGCTGAAGCGCCAAGGACTACAACGCTTTTTCCTTCAAGGTCCATGGCCGCCTCACTCTTGTTATCCGCCAACCCTAAAGCCATCTCATCTGTAGGACTTCGGGTGCTGCTGGCAAATGCAGCACACATGATACTCAGAAAAAGAAAATTGTAAGCAAGCTTTTCATGTGGGGTTCCATAACGTATTTTGTCAGGAGACGTCGCACTCCGGCGCGGCACCGTCTGCATAAAAGGCGCGGCTAGGAAGGTACCCCAGAATGAGCGAACAGCAATCCGCCGAGCTTTGGAATTACAAGACCAACGACGGCGACAAGTTCTTCTCAGAAATGCGTCCTGAACAGGAGAAGCTGCAGCCCGTTCCTTGGGGCGCGCACTACGAGTGGGATGAGACGAGCATGTTTGGGTTCAACATTCCCGAACATGGCATCGACTGCATCATATATTATTGGCACCACCCGACCATGAAAACCGTCTATGGCGGCATCATGATCTGGCAAGGGTTGAACAACAATCCATTGTCATGCGCCTATTCCGACTATCGCCTGACGATGCCGATGCCGGCGGACATCACCGATTGCACGTATGCGAATGGCGTCCGCGTCAAAATGATCGAACCAATGAAAGAGTTCGAGATCGCGTTCGATGACGACAGCGCCAACACACATCTGCGCTTGAAGCTTACCGCGATTATGCCGCCAGCCTGCCGCTACAATAACAATCACATCACGCAGGCGATGAAAACCAATGGCGAACTCGCTCTAAACGGCAAGAAATATAAAATCGACGGCTATCACAGCCGGGATCGCTCATGGAATGAATATCGGAACGAATCCCATTTGATGGTGCCTCCGATCAATTGGACGGTGGGGATCGTAAATGAGTCCTTCGCGTTTCACCACGTGTCGTACGACAATCGCCGCTATCATCCGGAATGGGGCGAGATGTTCCCGGGCAATGGAGACGACAATAATGTGCTCTGGGGCTATATATGGGACGACGGCGCACTTCACGGCGTTGTGTCCGTAGATCAAAAGACCACTTATGCGTGGGAACCCTTCCGATCCGAATATGTCGAGAGCATTCTGACCGGCTCAAACGGAAAAACCTATCGCATTAACGGTCAGCAGATCGCGAGCACGCAGATTCAGTGTTGGCCGAACATGAGTGGCAACTTCGCATTGATGAAATGGGATTGCGGCAGCAAAGGCACAGCCTATGGCGATATTCAGATGTGCACCTGGCGCGATGCGCACAAGCTTATGGAATCTCTGAACCCGAGGCTGCAGCGGAGATAATACAAAAGCGAGCGCTCCCCACGACCGCCAAGCAAGGCGACAAATTCACCAGCCTGCAGTAGCGCCGCGATTTAATTGCCGTTGTATTTTGGCGGGCGTTTTTCGCGAAATGCCGAAATCGCTTCAACCATATCGTTGGTGGTAAACGTTTCCATCTCAAGCGAAAGACCGAAATCGAAGACCGCGTCCATGCGCTGACGGAAGATCTGGTTGAACGCGCGCTTTGTGCCTTTGACCGCAAGGGGCGGCTGCGCCGCTATCCTCGCGGCAAGCGCACGCGCCGCCGGCAGAGCGTCTTCAGGAGCTTCCACCAAGTCGGTGACAAGGCCCATGGCCAGAGCATCCTCCGCCTTGATGCGGTCGCCCGTTAGAAGGTAGCGTTTGGCGCGCAGAAAGCTGGTGCTCAATGGCCAGACCACGCAGCCGCCGTCCCCTGCCACAAGCCCCACAACGACGTGGGGGTCACTGATGCGCACAGTCTTCGACGCAACCACCGCGTCGGTCGCCAAAAGCAAGGTAGCGCCAAGGCCCACGGCATCGCCCTGAACCGCGGTCACGACCGGTATGGGGCAGTCACCCACGGACATAATCAATTCGCGCGCTTCGGGCTCCATCGCCCGCCGCTTTTCATGATCGACATGGTGAGCCAGCATCAGTTCGAAGTCGCCGCCCGCCGAAAAACTTTTGCCCGTTGATCCGAACACCACCGCCCGCACTTCGGGCATGTCGCGCACCGACAAGAATGCCTCCTTGAGTTCATGGTGCATGACATAGCCGATGCCATTATGGCTTTGCGGCTGGTTCAGGATGATCTCGAAAATCCACCCGTCCAGCTTGGTCTCGATTGTCTCGTACTTTTTAGTCAATTCACGCCTCTTAAAATCACGATGATGCGCTTCCGCGGGAGAGCACTCTTCACTGTCCGACGTCAGCCCAGCCGCCATCGACAAGCAATTCGGTTCCATTCACAAATGACGATTCGTCGCTCGCCAAAAACAAAGCGGCGCTTCCGAGTTCATGTGCTTCGGCAAATCGAGACAAGGGCACCTTGCCCATCACATAGTCT
Organism: Caulobacterales bacterium; assembly: GCA_040510175.1. Taxonomy (GTDB): domain Bacteria; phylum Pseudomonadota; class Alphaproteobacteria; order Caulobacterales; family Aquidulcibacteraceae; genus JBEVJO01. The sequence goes on along the minus strand of JBEVJO010000064.1, from coordinate 1,046 downwards.
GCGATCTGCTGGCCCTCTTGCGCGTTCATCCCGGTGGTGCGTCCGATATCCGTAATCACCGGCCCAGGGCTCAACGCATTCACTCTGATGTTGCGCGGCCCGAGTTCGCCGGCGAGCGTGCGGACCAACTGACGCGCAGCCGCTTTCGTCGACGCATAAACATGGGTCAGCTTCATGCCGATTCGATCATTGACGGAAGTTGTGATGATGATGCTCGATCCCGCCGCCATCCGGGGCGCAGCCTTTTGAATCGTGAAGAATGGGCCTTTGACGTGCAGGGCAAACATTTCATCGAAGGCCGCCTCGGTCGCCGACTCAAGCGTGGAATATCGCGCGATGCCCGCATTGAGAAAGAGCACGTCCGGCGTTCCAAAACTGGTTTGAACGGCGTCCAAGGTCCGATCGATAGACGAGAGGTCGCCGGCGTCCGCAAGTATGGGGAGACACTTCTGTCCAAGCGTTTCGTGTGCTTTTTGCAGCCGATCGGCGTCGTGCCCGGTAATGGCGACGCGCGCACCCTCGGCCAGGAATATCTTGGCCGCCGCAAATCCGATGCCCGATGTCCCGCCAGTGATCAGCGCGACCTTACCCTTTAAGCGATCCACCAACGACTATCCTTACCTGGCTATTGAGCGCTTCTCTAACGCGTCAAGCATATCACGGGCGCTGGCCCAAGCGCCCCCACGTGTCATGGTCCAACGCAGCGACGCCTAACCGCGCCGCGTTGGCCGTATTGGCGGCTTCGGTCTGAAAATGCTCACCGTTCGTCATCCACACGAAAAGGCCGACCAGCAAGGTATCGCGATACGCATCCCACGCGCTTTCAAAGCTCGGCGGCGTAACGCCATAGGCTGCGAGCCGATCGAGATAATGGCGCAGCAAGTCTTGCTCCCAATTGCGCCGGTCGGCGATATCGAGCGCCGCGCCCATAAAATAGGTGACTTCCTCTACCCAGGGCGCAACGCGCGCCAGAAAATCCAGGAAGCCCGGCGTGCCATCGCCTTCAATGTATAAGTTACTGAGGTGAGTATCGCCGATCATCACGA
>JBEVJO010000063.1:0-21727 GCA_040510175.1 Caulobacterales bacterium | reverse complement strand
TTTGGCGCCCTCGCCGCGACTAAACGCTTCCGCCATCATCGGATACTTGGAGGCGGACGCATTGATCAAATCATGACCGAGGATCGTGACAACGGATAAAATATAGTGATTCATTCGCATCCGCTCGACCATGCCGTTCAAGTACCTGTTGCCGCAGGCCTTGATCGTGGCGCCATGAAACCGGTTGATTTCACGCAGAGTCAGTGACGCGTCTCCGCCTTTGCCAAGCGCCTCGATTCGACGCGCAATGACCTTCAGCGTTTTGCCAATCTCAAGATTGCGCCCCTCTTCCGCCAGACTTTGGATGGCGAACGCCGAGAGCCAGGACAGCAATTCGAAGCGCTCAAGCAGTTCGGCGGGCTCAATCCTGCGCACGCGCGCGCTTTTGTTCGGCACAAGTTCAAGGATACGTTCGCCTGCCAAAATGCGGATCGCTTCGCGCACCGGCACCCGCCCCAAAGAAAGAGCGGAGCAAACTTCGGGCTCGCTAATCGAATCGCCGGGCCGGATAATGCCCTCGCCGATGAGACGATCGATGTGTTTGATCGCCATATCGACCAAGGCGCTGGAACCAACACTACTCGTCGCAGTCACGGCTTCTTCCTGTTTTCAGCGATAGTTTGAGCAACATCCACCTTATGGAAGTGTCGCAAACGTGTCGCAAAGTCAAACGGCCATCCTTTTATTAAGATAGTCATTCTTCGACAATTTGTATACGATTTTGCCTGTTTTTGCGTTCAAATTGATTGACACCCAGACATCGCACGTCAACATGCCATTCAAAATTTGGCTAAAACGACAATGGGCTTAGTGCTCGTGTTTTAGGGTAATCGAACGATGACACTGGAAACCGATTCAAAGAAAGCGCTCCCCGGGGAAGTTGTAAAACAGCTTGAGGCCCATCTTGCACTTTATCGAACAGACCCTGAGCGCGCGCACCTGTGGGACAGCTCCATCATTGGACTTCGGGGCGGCATCGTCACGACTCTATTGCTTCAGACCTCCGGTCGGAAATCTGGTGAACCCCGTTTTGTCACCCTGCAATATTTTAAGCGAAATGATCGATACATTATTGCCGGAACGAAGGGCGGTGTAGCAGAGCACCCCGCTTGGTTCTTAAATCTGCTGGCCGAGCCCAAATGCTTCGTTCAGGTAGCCAGCCATGGCTTTCAGGCAATCGCCCGAATGCCCGAGGGTGAAGAACGCGATGCCCTCTGGGAAAGCATCAGCGACGAGCAACCCGCTTATAAGAAGTATCAGAAAATCACGACCCGGAAGATTCCGGTAATCGTTTTGGAACCTGCCGAACAAGCCTAGAGTCGAAGCTGGGGCGTATTCGCGAGTTCGGCCTTGATTGGCTTGTTCATGGCGTTGCGCGGCACGGTGTCGATAACGATCCAGTGTTCCGGAATTTTGTAGCGCGCCAATTCGCTGCCGCATAACTTAATGAGACTTGCCTTCAGAGCCGCGTCGGCGGCGACGCCTTCGGCAAGTTTCAAATAGGCGGCAACCACCTCACCCAAGCGCGCATCCGGCAACGCCGTCACCATCGCTTCGGCGATCCGATTGTCGCGGCGCAGAATTTGTTCGATCTCGACGGGATAGATATTGGCGCCGCCGCGTATGATCATCTCCTTCTTGCGGCCGACAATCGTCACCGCGCCTTCAGGCGACCGGCTCGCCATATCGCCGGTGCGTAGCCAGCGGCCGAAGAAGGTTGCGCGCGTCACGTCCGGCAGGCCGCGATAGCCGAGCAAGCCGGTATAAACATCTTTCCACGGTCCTGACCCAGTCGGGCCGACGCACAACTCACCAACGTGCCCAGGCGCAACTTCGCGCCCGCCGTCATCCATGATGGCGATCGCAACGTGCGGATAGGCATAAGTCAGCGCGCCCGGAACTTCGCCCGCGCCCCACGCGACGCCGCATGGAGATTCGGTCATTCCGTAATCCTCGAACAATTCAATCCTAAGCCGCGACCGCACCGCCTCCCGCAAGGTTCCCGAAACAGCTGCCCCGCCGGCAGCGAGCGCTTTCAGACTCGCCAGCGAAAAATGCGCAAGGTCAGGGTTCATGAATAGGTCATGCACGGTCGTCGGCGCGCAATTGATCATCTCGATCCGATCGGAATCGATTGCATAGCCGATGCTGGCGGCGTCAACCCGCGCAACTGACACGAAGCTTCCGCCGGTCGCCAGAGCAAGCACCGGGCCATAGATCATGCAATTCAGAATGGTCATCGAGACCGCCAAGGAGCGGCGAAGTCTTGGCGCCCAAGCGCCTGTTTCCAACGACGCGGCAGCGTTCACAAACGCCATGATGCTGTGTTGAGAATGCACAGCGCCTTTGGGCTGGCCGGTCGTCCCGCTGGTGTATGTCAGCCCTGCAGGCGCATGCGGATCAACCGCGTCAAAGGCAATGCTCAACGGCGCAGCGGCATCAATCGCCTTGGCGAAGCTGGCGTCCGCGTGATGTGTGGTCAAGATCGCGCGCACCTTTGGCGCACGTTCGCGTTCCATCTCGAGTGCAGTCGCTACAACATCGTCGCAAATCAAAATTTCCGCGCCGCTGTCCACCAGCAAATTTACTTTTTCCGCGGTCACCAGAGTGCGATTGAAACCAAGCCAAACCGCTCCCATGCACTGCGCCGCCAGAAACGCCACGACAAGATCAGAATGGTTGGGAGCGCTCGCGGCGACAATCGTTCCACGCGATACGCCGAAGTCCGAAAGCACTGCGCAGGCCTTCGCAATGCGCTCCGACAGTTTGGAATAACTCAGGGTTCCGAAAGCATCCTTCAGCGCTATTTCATCAGAGTGCGGCAGGTTCGCCACCATGGCGGCGATCGATGAATGGCCAAACGGCATCGCAGCGGGTTCAAGCCCGCGACGCAAACCATCTCCCGCCACTTGAATGTCTGCAGTCATACCGCGCCCGCTCCACCGTCTTCCAATTGATAGCGCTTTTGCTTTGTCAGTTTGATTTTGATCCGTAGGCGCAATTTTTTTCTGGACGGCGCGCCGCATCTCTGAGGATATGGGATGCACAAATAGAACGTCCGGGAGGCTTCACATGAAATCATTCGCTGCCGTCGCTTTGCTTGTTCTGACCGCCGCCTGCGCGCCGAAACCGGCCGCCAATGATGCGCAAATGATCAGCGACGCCCTTCGCAATGGCTGCAAGGCTGTCGAGGCCCGCGATGTCGAAGGCATGATCGCGCCTTTTCTGAAGGAAGACCCGGACAAACTGGAAATGTTCGACTTTGCGACGCCGCGCTCGCGGGGATACGCCAAGCTCAAACAAGCGAACGCCGACTTTGTCGCAAACATAACCGGCCAGCCGGTCTGCCAATATCTCAGCATCAAACCAGTCATTCTGAGCCCCGACGCCGCGTATTCCGTGGCGATCATGCGCGCGGCGGGCACGCTGAAATCCGGCCAATCGCTGGATTTCACCATTCGCAGCACCGACGTCTGGCGCAAAGTGGACGGTCAATGGAAGATCGTGCACGAACACAATAGCTTCCCAGTAGACATGGCGACCGGCGTTCCGGATTTCCAATCCAAGGAATAGACCGCGTTTATTGAATGACCGCGCCGCCATCAAGCACGAGCGCATGACCGGTGACGAAGCTGGACTTTTCCGAGCATAGCCAAATTGCGCCCTCGGCGATTTCCTCTGGACGCGCGATGCGGCCGAGGGGCGAAAAGTTTTCCAGCGATTTTTTGACCTCATCGCTGATCTGCATGACGCCTTCGACCATCGCCGTCATCGTCACGCCTGGGCAGATCGCGTTCACGCGGATATTCTGGCGCGCATAAGTCAGCGCCACCGTTTTCGTCAGGCCGATCACAGCGTGCTTGCTGGCGGTATAGGCCGGCAAGGACGGCGCGCCGGACGCGATGATGGCCGTGATCGACGCCGTGTTCACGATCGTCCCACCGCCGACCTTCAACATTTCCGGGATCTCGGCTTTCATGCATTGCATGACACCCGTGACGTTGATGTCCAGCGTCTTTTGAAACGCGCCGTCATCCCATTCATGATCCTTGGGATGCGTGATGCCCGCATTGTTCAGTGCGCAGTCCAGGCGGCCGAAGCGCTCGACCGTTTTGGCGACCATGGCGCGGATCTGATCGTGATTGGTGACGTCGCATTCGACAAAAATCGCCTCACCGCCGATTGCTTTGATGTCCGCCAAAGTCTGACCACCGTCCGCCATATCCGCGACCGTGACTTTCGCGCCATGCTTAGCGAACAGCACTGCCGCCGCGCGTCCGATGCCGGCGGCGCCGCCAGTAACCAGCGCCACTTTTCCAGTAAACAAATCCGTCAATGCATCCTCCCGGTTTTATTGGCGCCGCTAGAGCGCAAGCGCGATCGCGATCGCGGTTACGATGACGCTTCCATCATTTTATCCAGCACGTCATGCCAATGCTGCATGATCATTTCCTGATACGTGCCAAGCATTGAGTATTTCTGCTTGGGATCGGCCGAGTGCACGCCTTTTTGGATCAAGGGCATATTGGCCATGTCTTGGTCGAAAATCACGCCAAGGAAATTAAACGCAGGCACACGTTCGGCAATCGTTTCGGTCGGCGACACTTCAACGGTGGGTGACGATGGCGGACGCGGCGCGCCTTCTCGATACGGCAATAGCATCCGAACCTCGAAATAGCATTTGTTCGGATCGGTCGCGTGCGGCGTGAATTGATAAGTGAACGGCAGCGACTCAGACAGCCAAAACGTCGAATTCGGAAAGAAGAAATAGAGCGAGCTATCCACCATCACTGCGTCCGGCATGGCGTCTCGATCAACGCCATAAACGTCTTTTTGCACTTGGCGATGCCAGTCGCTGATCTGGGCGCGAATATTCTTGTCCGGATCGATGGTGGGCAGCACGGCGTCGGGGTAGTGCCACTGCTTCATGATCGCGGCATAGACATGGCCAGCAGCGATCGGCGTCGCGTCAGCCGGCGCCAGCATGCTGGGCACAGCCGAAGGCGTCACCTGACGTCCGACATGGCCATTTTCATCGGTCCAGATGTCGTATTGCGTCTGACTGTCGCCGTTATAGGGCACGCCTTCAGGATGGGTCTGATAGACGTGATAGGATTCCATGAACGCCTCTTGCGCAATCTTCCAATTGGCGTCGATGGATTTACGGAAACGCGAAGCGGTGTAGCGCTTCTCGGGCGCGAACTCGGCGAAATGCGACGGAATCGGTCCAAGCGCCTTCATCAGAGGCGGCGCATCCGCATCCGCGTTCACGAACACAAAACCTCCCCAGCGCTCCAGCCGCACCTGGCGCAAGCCGCCGGTGATCGGTGTGACGTGCTTAAAGTCCCAGTGACTCGGGATGCGCTTCAGAACCCCGGAATTGTTCCACTCCCAGCCATGATAGGGACACTTGATGCTGGAGACGTTTTCTTCCTTATCGCAAAGACGCGCGCCGCGATGAATGCAGGCGTTGAAGAACGCTTTGAAGCTGTCTTCCGCGTCGCGGATGATCATGAAGGACACCGGACCAACGTCCAGCGGCAGACGGTCGCCGACATTCGGCAAATCTTCTTCCCGGCATGCGAACAGCCAAGTCTTCAACCAGACCTTTTCGATTTCCTGCCGGAAATAATCCTGATCGTAGTAGCGCTTGTAATCGACATGCTTGCGTTCGGGCTCGTAATTACCCGTCTCCTCCATCGCTTTGATCTTCGGCCGGGAATCGCGATCCCACAGCACCTTCGTAACGGGGCGCTCATCGTTGCCAAACCCTCTTTGGATATCTGTTCGGAAAGTGGGCTTGTTCATGTCGTTTCCTCTGTCATTGGTCCGGGGCGCCGCGCCGCTTTCATTTGAGCAACTGAGACGTCGGTTCAAGCGCGCGAAGCGTAAACGCGGCGTCGACAACCCTAGGCCCAAATGAAATTGATTCAACGGCCTAGGCGCCTATCTCCCACTTTGCGCTTTTGTTAAGCTAACGTACCGTTCCAAAGCCGTCAACGCATTGTATACGATTGAGTTTGCATCTGCTAACCAGCTGAAATTAGGTCGTGCTGCGCAAATTAAGGTTCAAGTCGAATGAGCGAAAGTCTGATCATCGAAGAGCGGCCGACGCCGGACATCGCCCGGATTCTTCTCAACCGTCCACGCACACGCAACGCGCAGAATTTGGATATGCTGCGCCAGCTCGACGCCGCCTTTATGCGCGCCGCCGCGGATGACAGCGTAAAAGTCATCCTGCTCGGCGCCGAGGGACCTGACTTTTCTTCTGGCCACGATCTTCGCAAATCGTTGGATCAAGAACCGGCCGAACGGTTCAGTGGCGTTGGCGTATCGTCGCCGGGCGGCCAGGGCTATATGGCGCGCGAAGCGGACGTTTATTTGGGCCTGTGCCGAAAATGGCGCGATCTCCCCAAGCCAACCATCGCCCAGGTGCAAGGGCGCTGCATCGCAGGCGGCCTGATGCTGGCCTGGGTTTGCGATCTTATCATTGCTTCTGACGACGCGCTCTTCATGGACCCGGTGGTCGCTATGGGCATTAGTGGCGTTGAATGGTTCGCCCATCCTTGGGAATTGGGTCCGCGCAAAGCCAAGGAACTTCTGTTTACCGGCGCCGCGTGGAGTGCGGCCGAAGCCCATCGCCTCGGAATGGTGAACCACGTCGTGCCGCAAGGCGAACTTGCAAGTTTCACGCTTCAATTGGCGGAACGGATCGCGCAGCAACCCGCGCTGGCGCTCAAGGCAACGAAAGAAGCAGTGAATGCAACGCTCGACTATCAAGGCCAGCGCAACGCCTTAGACTACGCCTTCAACCTACATCACCTTTGCCATTACCATAATGTGCAGACCTATGGCTCTTTGGGCGATCCGAACGGCATGCCAAGCCTCGACAAGACGGCAAAACCGAAAGATGCCGCGGAGTGAGGCCATCGCCGCAGCAGTCGTCGGCTAGTTGACAGGCGTCCGTCCCTCATAACTCAGATCAGCGCCGTCGCCGCGGCGGCCGCGCCGGAACATGTCCATGGAGAGATCGCCCGCAGCAGCGGCCTCGTGGTTCTCCAGATGCTCCATGACAACCGTGCGCGCAGCGATGCGCCATTCGCCGTGGCGCTTTTCGAAGCGATCCACATAGCGGCCGAACGCAGCCATCATCGAGACGCCATCTTTTTCGCGGCGATGCATACCGAAGAAATAGGTGTCGCCCACCGCCGCCGGCCCGGTGACTTCGATATGCGACTGCATGATCATGTGCATCGTAGCGGCGTTGTCGTTCTTGAAGATCGGCAACAAAAGGCCGGATACCTCTTTGCCTGGACCCTGCCATGGCCCCATGTCGACATGCGCATCGGGCCAAAACGCGCTGTCGATCAACGCGCCATCCATGCGGTCGCAGCCGCGGCAATAGCGCTCCATCGCCTGCTTGATGCAATGCTGATCCCAGATGTCTTCAAACCGCGGATCGCTGGGCATGAGCGTTCACCTCTTGATTAGGGAATGTCGAATTCCACCTCAAATGGCCTGATCATCAAGGCCATGTAATGCGCGTCATAGCCCGGCTCCGGCTGGCCCGGCGCGAGACGCAGGTTGCGGGTCGTCTCCAGCAGCACCTTAAACGCCCAATGCATTTCGCGGCGAGCCAGCGGCGCGCCCATGCAATGGTGAATGCCGGACCCGAAGGTCAAATGCGCACCGGCTTTCGGCCGGTGTAAATCCAGCTTTTCCGGACACGAGAACTTGTTGGAATCACGATTGGCGGCGCCGAAGCGTACGTCGATCACCGCGCCGGCGGGGATGGGAAAGCCCCCGATTTCTGTATCGCGCTGGGCGATGCGCGCAGCCATTTGCACCGGCGCTTCCAGCCGCAAGACCTCTTCGATGAACACGGGAATGTAGCGGTCTGGGTCCGCCCGCAGTGTTTCCTGAACATGCGGATCACGGCAAAGCTGCAACACGCCGATCGCCAGCGCGTTGCGCGTCGTCTCGCTGCCGGCCACGAAAGTGTCGGACATAATCAAGCCGAGAATGTCGTTGTCGCTGAGAGTCGAGCCGTCCGGCATCGGCGTATTGATCAGGTCGCTCAGAACCGAACCGTCGGGCTCCGCCCGCATCCGGTCGATGATCGGCTTGAAATAATGCTGCGCTTCGATCTCTTCCAGAACGCTTTGGATTTCCTCTTCCTCATTGAGCATCATGCCCATCCGGATGGTCCAGGAATCCAGCCAATGCTTGATGACCATCATATCCTGTTCACCGGCGCCCATCTGGCGCATGATGATGGTCAACGGAATCGGCACGCCGAAATCGGCCATGGCGTCAAATTTTCGGCGCTCGGCGAAACGGCTGATAATCGTCCGCACAGTGGCTTCGATCGCAGGATCCATTTCCGTGATCTTGCCGGCGCGAAATGCTTTGTCGAACAGACTGCGCACCGCTTCATGTTCGGGATCGTCCAGCCAAGAGACCGATCCGCCAGGAACCCAGCCCTTTTCCTCAAAGGTTTTGCGCACCCGCGCGTTTCGTTCTTCGCTCTGAAACGACTTGACGTGCTTGATGTAACCGGCGCTCGAGAATAACGCCGGGTCGCTCAAGACCCGCCGCGCATCGTCATAGCGCGTCACCACATAAAAGCCGGTCTTGGGATCTTTGTAGACGCCCTCTTGGGCGCGGACCGCGTCAAAGAACGGATACGGGCATTTTTGAATGGCCGGATCCAGCAGACTGCCGGACGCCTTCATACCCTCGCCCATTGCGTCTCCCTAGAATCCCCGGCGTTCTTGCGCCGGTGCATTTTATGACAGTAGACCCGGCTGGCTCGCCATCTCCACGCCGCCTTGCATGACCATCAGTATTTTGGACTTGTCGGCCAGGATTTTGATGTCCTTGCTTGGATCGCCGTCGATCACCAGAAGATCGGCCAGCTTGCCTTTTTCGATGCTGCCCAAGTCATCGCGTTGCATCATGGCAGCGCCATTGACCGTCGCCCATTTAATTACTTCCAGCGCCGGAATGCCGATGACGTCGGTATAAACGGAAAGCTCTCTGGCATTGTCGCCGTGCGGGCCCTGCAGCGTGCCAAAGTCATCGCCTGTCACGAGCTTGACGCCGGCCTTCACCGCTTTGGCCAGCGAGGTGCGAGCATATTCAAACCAGCGCTCGCGGTCTTCGACCGTGTGCGTAATGCCATCCATGAGCGTCAGATGATAAAGGCTCGGCAAAACGAAAGAGCCCTTTTTCACGAACTCTTCGATGATCTCATCATCCATCTGGTCGGCGTGATCGATGATGTCGACGCCAGCGCGCAGGCATTGCTTGATCATGTCGCGCGAATAGGTGTGCGCGCGCACGCGGATGCCGCACAAATGCGCCGTATCCACGGTGGCGGCAATCTCGTCATAGGCCATGCGCGATACGTTGGTGGGGATGCCATGGCCACCTTCGACAAAGATCTTGATGATCTCGACTCCGCGTTTCGCCTCCTGGCGTACGGAACGGCGGAACTCTTCGGGGCCGTTGCAGATTTCGCCGATTGCGTCTTGGCCGCTCTTCCAAAGCTCGTTCTTGTAATCGACGGCGGCATGGCCCGTGATGGAGAAATCCTTGCCGCAGGCGACAATGCGCGGCCCCTTCGCTAAACCGTCCGCGATCAGCTGCTTCAGCACAACATCCATATTGTAGGTGCCGCCGGCGCCGATCCCCGACGTGAACCCCGCCTTCAGCGTCAGCATGGCGTTGTGCGCGGCCGCCACGCCGATATAGGGGGCGGGATAGCGCATGTCCGAACCCATCAAATCGTAGACGTCGAGATTGTGATAGGTCAGGTGCATGTGCCCCGCGACCATGCCGGGCATCAGCGAACGGCCCGCCAGATCATAGACCCGATCGCCTTGTGCGGGCTTCCCAGCATCGCCCACGGCGCTAATGCGCTCGCCATCGACGACCACATCCGCCTTTCGGCCGGGGTTTCCGCCGTCCAAAACGTTTGCGTTCAGGAAGAAGGTCCGCGCCATGTCTAGGCCTCGATCGCAAACACGTTGGCCGAAGAGGCAGCGATGCGGGCTTTTGCGTAAGGCGCATAATCCGCGGACTCTAGAAACTGCTTGATCGCGTCCACGGACGGGAAGGTGAAGATCGCGATCTGATCCGGCGCCTTGGCGTCGCCTTCCACTGTCTCGACGCGCTTAGAGACGGCGAGATACTCACCGCCGTAGCGCCTGAAGATCGCGGGCACGTTTGCGACGTAGTTCTCCACCCAATCGGTGTTTTGCACGTCGAGAAGCACGACCATATATGCAGACATTGAAATCTCCTCCAGCTCGCGTCATCGGCGAGCGCAGCCACAGTCTGGCGCTGCAGCTTTTCACGTTACGCCATCATGGGAGGATGGGTCCAAACAACAACAGCCGTTGGCGCCAATAAACGGACCTTTTGCGCCACTGGCCTTCACGCTATCAGACCGAAGCAATCCTCATGGCGTCGAAGGACCAACCGAATGAATGTTTTCAAGAAGGTGACGGGTATGCTGGTCCTCAGCGCCTTTACGCTATTGAGCAGCTGCGGCGAGAAAAAAGCCCAAGTCGGCGAGTTCTCCAACGACCTCATGGGCAACGAGATCAAGATCGAGGCTTTGCCGGACCCCTCCATCCCTGGCGTGATCTGTCACATGGCCTATTTCGACCGCGGCGTGCTGGACCGCCTGCGTCAGGGCAATTGGTTCGAAAACCCCTCCAACTCGTCCGTCTCTTGCCAGAAAATCGGCCCCGTTGACTTAAGCAAGGTCCGGCTGGATCGCGCGGGCGAAGAGATTTTCAGCCAGCGCCAGAGCCTGTTTTTCAAACGGACCGCGATCCGGCGCATTGTCGACCTCAAGAACCGCAGCATCCTTTATATCTCGCATTCCCGCGAGATCGTGGAAGGTTCCGCCAAGATGAGCATTTCCAGCGTGCCGCTCACCGCGGAAGAGGCCGCGACCGGTGAAACGGCAGGATAAATCAGACGATCGGCGCTTCTCGTCGTGCTTCCCCTCATGGTATGCCCAGATACGATAGAAAATTGACGCCGGGAGGATCGAGATGGACAGGAAAGCCTGGCGGGATCGTGCAGCCGAACCGGCGCTGGAACCCGATTTGCCGATCATCGACGCACACCATCACTTATGGACCAATTCACCCGCCGATCCGTTCGAGCCCTATGATCATGAAGCACTGCTCGCCGACAAACTGAACTCCGGCCACAACATCATCGCCACGGTCTATGCAGACGCGCATTCGAACTATCGTACAACCGGGCCAGAGCATTTGAAGGTGGTCGGTGAGACCGAGCACGCCGATTGGGTCGCGGAAGAAGGCCTACGTCGCGGCGGACGATCTGCCGGCATTTGCGCGGCCAGCGTCACCAATGCCGATCTGACCATGGGCGCCGCCGTCGGTGAAGTGCTCGACGCGCACATGGCCGCCTCAAAACGCTTTCGCGGCATTCGCCATATGACCGCGTTCGATCCCGAGCTCCCGCATTATGGCGGCAGCGAATACGGAACCATGGCGCTGCGCGACTTTCGTGACGGCTTGAAAGAATTACAAAAGCGCGACCTCACCTTCGACGCTTGGCTGTTTCACCCGCAATTGCCTGAAATGATCGACTTGGCGCGCGCTTTTCCGAACGCTCGCATGGTGCAGGACCATTTAGGCGGCTTGGTTGGCGTCGGACGCTTCGCGGATCGCCGCAAGGAAGCCTTCGCCGAGTGGAAGAAAGATATGGCGCGCTTGGCGGAGTGCCCCAACGTAACGCTGAAAGTCGGCGGCCTGAATATGTATTATACGGGCCTTGTGCCAGGCCAAAAAGAAGCAGCCTTCTCTTCGGAGCAAATGGCGCAACGTCAACGCGACATCATCCTAACCGCCATCGATTTATTCGGCCCCAGCCGCTGCATGTTCGAAAGCAATTTTCCCGTCGATATGCTGTATACGTCTTACACGAACGTCTGGAACACCTTCAAACGCGTCACCAAGGACTTTAGCGCCGCGGAGCGCGCCGACCTTTTCGCCGGCACGGCGCAACGCGCCTATCGCATTCATAATATTCATTAGAGGAAAGCGTCCATGACCACTCATTCCAAAGGATACGCCGCGTTCAAGAAAGACGGCGACCTCGCCCCGTTCGAATTTGATCGTCGCGAACCGAAGCCCAACGATATCGTGATCGACATCGCTTATTGCGGCATCTGCCATTCCGATCTGCATGTGGTTGAAGACAGCATGGGCATGACGCGTTTTCCGGTGGTGCCGGGCCATGAAGTCGTCGGCCACGTCACCCATGTCGGCCCAGGCGTCACGAGATTCAAAGTCGGCGATCGCGCCGCGGTGGGGTGCTACACGGATTCCTGCCGCGTCTGCGAACCCTGCAAATCGGACATGCAGCATATGTGCGTCGAAGGCCTTACCGGGACGTTTGGCGGGTTCGAGCGCGACGGCAAACAACAAAGCTGGGGCGGCTTTTCCAAAAACTACGTGATCGATCAAGATTACGCCTATCGCATCCCCGACAATCTCGACCTTGCAGCCGCGGCGCCGCTGCTCTGCGCCGGCATCACCACGTATTCGCCCTTGCGCAAATGGGGCGTTGGTCCAGGCAAGAAGGTCGGCATCGTTGGTCTGGGCGGACTCGGCCACATGGCCGTGAAACTTGCCGCCGCCATGGGCGCCGATGTGACCGTTTTCACCGGCTCGAAGGGTAAACTGGAAGACGCGAAAAAGCTCGGCGCCAACACCGTCATTCTATCGAGCGATCCCGATCAGATGAACGGTCAAATGGGCCGCTTCGATTTCATTTTGGACACCGTATCGGCGCCACATGACATCCAATCCTATGTCAATTGCCTGAAGCCAATGGCGACCCTGTGCCTGCTGGGCATTGACCCGGCCGCTTTGTCGTTTTCGCCTATCGGCGTGGTGTTCGGCCAGAAATGCATCGCCGGATCACTGATCGGCGGCGTCAATGAAACGCAGCAAATGCTGGATTTCTGCGGCGAAAAGAACATCACAGCCGATATCGAATTACTGCCGGCGCAAGCGATCAATGACGCTTTTCACCGGTTGAGCAAGAACGACGTCAAATACCGCTTTGTGCTAGACATGGCGGCGCTTTAAAGCGCCGTCTCTCCAAGGCTGGTTAAGCAGACTCGTAGCGAAGCTTGTACTCTGCGATGCGGCGTTCGATGACGCGCGCCCGCTCCGCCGGGGTGATGAAATGCGCACAGCCGCCAAGCGCGGAGTCCAAATCCTTGAGCTTGACCACAGCGACACTTTTGACCGCGCCGTCCGCTTTCTCCGGCTGCGACGGCAGTTCCTGCCAACGATAAAGCATGCTGCCCTGGCGCAAGCCGCCGGTGTCGAGCCAGTTGTCGAATCCCGGATCCTTGGCCGCGATGACATAGGTAAATGTGCCGTCCGCATTCTTTCGCGCCTGTGCGATGTTTAGGCTGGATTGCTGATCGACATGATCCAAGGAAGCGATCCAAAGATCCGTCAGTGAATAGCCGATATAGAGCGCATCCAACGGATCGATGGTTACGACCAGCGCCTCGTCTTCGGCCAAATCAAAATTACCGGAAGCCGCGAATCCCCATTTCCGACCGCGTCCATAAGGTTGGCAGAGCACATTGTCCTGCCAATGGCCGAATAAGGATTGCTTCTTCCAAGCAAGATTGATCTGCGTCAGCGCGTCGAGGAACTTGGCGCAACGAAGCGCAAGCGCGCCATCATCCTCCGGCGGCGCCGCAGCCGGCCCACCTATGCGCTTAATGGCCATGCCAAGCGGGCGTTCCTTCGACCAATCGCTCATCGAATTGCGGATCAGCAATTGCTTGGTGTCCCCCGCGGTTTGAATATGATTGGGCCGTCCATTGGCAGGGTTCGGATCAATCGTCAGCGTGAAGCTGCCGTCACCGTTCCATTGAATTTCGTCGCTGCGCAGACCGCCTTGCGGTTTGTCGACATCGCCAAAATGACCGTCTTCGCCGACAAAGTGCGAATAGATTAGAAAGCTGAATTGCACGCAGCCCGCGCCGTGACGCTGCACCTTCACTTCATAGGAGGAGGCGCCGTCCACCGGCGCGATACGATAGACGTTATCCGGATTATCAACGCCCCAGCGCGATCCTGGCACGCTTCGGCCGCGCCATTTGCGCGGCGCGTTATAAACCCAGCCGATTTTGGGATGCGATGGCTCGGTATTGACCCCGACCAGCGCGGCCGCGAAGGCGATCTCCTGCACCGCATTTTCCAGCGTCGCCGCGCCGCCGGGCTTGGCCGCTTCAGGGTCCGCGAGATAGACTTTATGCGTGATTTCCACCTGCTTTTTGAAGGCCGGCGCGCGCAGCATCTGCAAAGCGCGCTCTTCGATGGCGTCCTGATCCGGCGTGGCCAAAATGCCCTTGCTTGCAGCGTTCATGGCGCGCTCCTTAAAACTAACCGGCGCTGCCGCTTGCGGCGCCGGGCATAGCGGCTTGCTGCTCTTCCATCGACGGCATCTCATCAAAGCGCGGCAGGCGCGTCATGAAGTTTCCGCCGTCGATGGGCGTGAACACGCCCGTCAGATAGCTGGCGCGATCGGATGACAAAAAGGTGATGTATTCTGCGATGTCCGATGCATGTCCCAAACGGCCAAGCGGAATTTCACGCTCAAAAACTTTCCGCAGCGCCGGATTTTGAGTGGCGCCCGACACCATTGGCGTATCAGTAAGACCGGGAAACACGCAATTGACGCGAATATTGTAAGGCGCGAATTCCTTGGCCGCGTAACGCGTCAAATTCTGGATCGCACCCTTGGCGCAAGAATAAGTGACGACGCCATCTTGTGTGTTGGTGGACGTGATTGAGGAGATCAGCGTGATCGCGCCGTCCTTGTCGATTGCCCTGCGCATTTCCTGCACGAAGAAGAACCCGCCAAAGAAATGCAGCTCCATGGCTTCGCGCAACGCCGATTCCTCGGTGCTTTCCAGCATCGAGAACCACACGCCGCTCGGCGTGTAGATCGCAGCATCGGCCTTGCCGAACTGCTTTTTCACTGTGTCGGCCAGTGCGACGAGATCGTCGCGCTTGGTCGCATCGCAGCGCACCGCCAGCCCGCCGGTCTTTTTGGCTAAGGTCTCCAGCTTTTCAGCGCTGCGCGCCGCCACAACCACCTTCGCGCCTTCGCGCGCCATGGCTTCCGCCGTTGTCCAACCGATGCCGCCTTCCGCGCTCGCGCCCAGAATGACCGCCACCTTGCCTTGCATCAGTCCCGCCATGCGAGCCTCCCTTGATTATAGCCGCGCGTTGGCGGTCCGCTTATTCGAAGAGCGCTTTGCGCTTATAATATTCGGCGAAGGCTTCGGCGAGATTTTCGCGCGTCACGCCATATTCCTCGGCCGTGTATTCCCATTTGCCGTATTTGTGCTGGACGTTGTTGGCCTCCCAATCGCGGATCGCCTGTTCGGCTTCCGTTGAAAGCGGCGCTTCGCCGCGCGCGGCATAGATGCGGCGCGCAACGCCGACGCTGTCCTTCACAATGTGCTTATAGGGCACATCGATCGTCGGGTCTTTCGCGCCCAGCGCATCGCGCTGCTTGAGATGCATGGTCATCTCGCGGCCCATCATCGCAAGAACGTCCGCGCCATGGACTTTCTTATCGAGATCAGGACGTCCGCCGCGCCGGCCCAAATACATCAGCGCACAATTGGACGGCACGGATTCAAACGGATCACGATTGCACTGCACAATCGTCGCATCCGGAAACACCTTCAGCAGAGAATCCAGAAACCCGATATGCCACGGCGCTTTCAACAGCCAAGGCTTCCGGCTCCCGCGCTGCCATTGCAGCGCCTGCAGCGTGCGTTTCAAATCCTGATAGGTCGGAACGCAAGAGTGCTCCTCCACCCATTTTATGTAGCTGGGGATCATTCCGTAGATGGCCGGCACCGTCCAGCGGAACGCCAATTCAACAGCGAACGTCTCTTCTTCCGTTTGATCGGCGACCATGGCGTGGCCGGCCATGGCTTCCGGCATCGCGGAATAAAACATCTCCGTCCACTGCCGCGCGGCGGCGATGCGGGGCGACGGATCACCCTTCTGTTCGCCGGGAAACGGCACGGGAAACAACGCTTCCCACATGAACGGCGTGTGCCAACGCTCATCGCACGCCAGCACGTTCTGCAACTTGGTGGTGCCCGTGCGCTGCAAGCCCAAAATAATTAGCGGCCGCTCAATCGGCTCATCGAGAATTTCGGGATGCTTCTTGAAAAGATCGGCCATGCCCAACCGCAGACCAAGCAATTGCAGAATGCGCTGCTGCACGCCGAACAAAGCCTGCGGCAACATCTGCGCTTCTTCATCCAAGGATTTCAGCAAAACGCGCAGCGGTTCGCGAAACTCGTCGCCGCCGAAGTCGGTCAACCCGCCATTGGCGGCGCTGGCGGCATGCAGGAACGCCGCCTCGTTCATTTCTAACAATTCTGTCATGCGGCGCTCCGGACATGACTTCGCGCGCTTTTAAGCGCCGCTGCGTTGGACCGTTTCATATGTCTTTCCTCACCGTTCACGGCGTTATTTCTTTATTCTATTGTCTCAGGCGTCCACAGCCCGAACACAAAGTCGATCGCTTGCATACCATCATGAAGGTATGTTAGCTGCAAATGCAAGCCGCGCTGAACGCAAGCGCCAACGATATCGCCGCCGCCCTCGAGCATCAGGCGCCGCAATCAGGGAGAATAGCTTGGCCGTCATGCAAGATTCACGAAAAGCCTCCTGGACGCCGCCCGCCCGGCCCGAATGGGTAGCGCGCGTCAATGACGAAGGCCGCTCCCTCGATCTCAAGGGAGTCATTCCGCTCGACGAAAATTCGCTGCTTGAAACGGCGATGAAAAATACCGGCCTCAGCGATTTCGGCTCCGATCCCTGGCGTGAACCATTCTCCGTCTTTGTCAAATCTCTGGACGAAGACGCCGAGCTCAATCTGATGGGCCGCATTCTGACCCGCACCGACATTCTAATGTGGCTGGAAGCGCGGTTGCGTATCGAGAACGAATACAAGCTGCATCCGGAAATCGAAAACGTCGAAATCAAGCAACCGCTTTGGGTGTTCGGTCAGGGCCGCAGCGGAACCACTTATTTGCAACGCTTGCTCAGCCTAGACCCTGGCAACCGGACCACGCCGCAATGGGAGTGCATGTTCCCTGTCCCGTTCACCGACGCGGACGGCGTGGATCGCCGCTATGAGCGCGGCCAAGCGCGGGCAACGCAGTGGGCGCGCGTGACGCCGGAAATCGATTCCATGCATGAATTTAATGCCGACGAGCCGATGGAGACGATCTACGTCGAATCCTTCACCTTTCGAAACACATACTGGCAAAACATTTTGGGCATGACGAATTCTTTCAACGCGTACATGGCGTCTGAAAGCCTTCTGCCTGGCTTTCAATACCTTAAGCGCGTCTACAAATATCTGGAATGGACCAATCCGGGCCGCCAATGGGTGGTCAAATCTCCCGCCTCTATTTCCCATTTGCCGGAAGTGCTGAAGGTGTTTCCGGACGCGCGCTTAGTTTGGGCGCATCGCGACCCAGTCAAAACCATGGGCTCGGCCGTGAGCCTGGTGTCCACTTTGTGCTGGATTCGAAGCGACCGCCGCTTCGCCGCCGGCACGTTTGACTCGGTGACAGATCAGCCCACGGTTGCGCGCCTGTTGAACGGCCCAATTGATTGGCTGGCGCAAGGCGTGATCGACGAAAACCGCCTCTGTAACGTTCAGTATCCGGATCTTATCCGCGACCCTGTGGGTACAGTCGCCAAGATCTATCAATTCTATGGCCTGCCCTTCACCGACGCGGCGAAGAAAGCGATCACCGACTACGGCAATGCGCACCCCCGCACGAATCGTCCCGCTCACACCTATTCGAGCGGCGCAGATGAGCAGGTCCAAAAAGAGCGCGCCGTGTTTAAGCGCTACCAGGACTATTTCCAGGTCCCCAACGAATAAAGCGAGGAAGCGACCCAATGACCAGTAAAAAACCCGGCGAAAAATCGCCCATCCTGAAAGCCGCCTGGGATCGCTATCACGCATCCCTCGAAGAGATGCGTATCGAGATTGAATCGAGCCCCCTCTTCGACATGACGGAAAACCAACGCGGTCGCGCTTACCATCAATTGATGGAAGTTCAGGCGATGGCGTATAATTTCGCCATCGCCCCGCGCATGACGCATCCGCGTCTGTTCCGAAACATTTCCTGGCAATCCGACGTCTATTGCTCGGGCGGCAATGGCGCTGATTTTCACTATGTGACCGTCTTTCTTGACGGCGAGCAGACCTATCGCCTCAGGGTCAAGATGAACGACAGCCAGATGCTGCTGGCCCAACACAACAGTGCTTTGCCGGGCGTCGAAGGCTCCAAGATGCTGGCCAATTACGAGATAACTGATTTCGACGTGAAGCCGAACGGCACTGCCGAAATCATTCTCAGCGCCGACGAACACAAGGGCAATTGGATCAAGCTCGACCGCGAGGCTGGCTATCAATGGTTCCTCTTCCGCCCCGTCGTCAGCAATTGGACGAACAAAGGCGCGGATTTGGAAATTGAACGCATCAGCGAAATTGCTCCGGGCCATTACGATGCGGACGATTTTGACGAAGCCGGCGTAGCGCGCCGCATCGGTCTCGCCACCGACTTCCTGCGTTACATGGTGAAGTCATGGATGCTCGCCTTCCATCCGTGGATCATGAAGAAATCGGGCGTGGTCAATAAATTCGAGATCATGGGCGGCGAAGAATCCGGCGAAGTCGGCAGCCCGTCGGCGCTTTATATTTTCGCACCGTACGATCTCAAAGATGATGAAGCGCTCATCATGGATATGAAGGCCCCCCCGAACGGACCGTATTGGAGCGTCCAATTGTTCGACATTTTCCTGCGCACCATTGATTTCCGTACGCATCAAACGGCGCTCAGCATGGACCTTCTCCATCAGGATTCCGATGGCGGCGTCCGTGTCGTCATCTCCCACCGCGATCCCGGCGTGGCGAATTGGCTGGAGACGTCCGGCTTCTCGAAAGGCCAAATTCTGGTGCGCGCCTACCTCACGACGAATGCGTCAAACCCAACCGCAAAGGTCGTGAAGGTCTCGGACGTGCTGTCGCATCTTCCTGACTCGACAAAGCGCATTTCAGCGCAAGATCGCGCCGCCGCTATGCTCGCGCGGCGCAAAGGCTATGAACGCCGCTACGGCGAATAAGCCGCAAGTTTCAGACCCTCCTCAGACCGCGGCGGTTTCCCGCCGCGGTTTTTTTTGCGCCCGCAAAGCCCGTTGCTTAAGGGCCAGCAACCCCTATCCAAAAGAATAGGTTTGTATCGGTCCCATGACGAAACGTAGGTCCGAGGGAAACCGCTCGGCCTCGAAAAAATAAACAAATTCAGAGCATCTTCAGAATTCAGCGCACGGATATCTACGTAGTTCACCATAGCGACATTTTTATCGATTTTAGTTCGCACGTGAACAGAACGCTGGTCTCCTACTTGACGGATGCGCGGCATCTTTCAATGCTTCCCCCAGAGAACACGCAAGAGACGTGGCTCATTACCTGGGAGGGTCAATATGAAGTTCAATTATTTGACGATGCTTATGGCATCGAGCGCTTTGGCTATGACAGCGACCGCCGCTGCGGCCCAAGAAGCGCAAGGCGACATCGTCGTCACCGCCCGTAAGCAAAATGAAACGCTGATTTCGGTGCCGGTCGTCGTTTCGGCGGTGAGCGCGGAGCAGCTTGAAAAAAGAGCCATCGCCAATCTGGACGGCGTGTCCCGCGCAGTGCCGCAATTGATGATCGCGCCACAAGGCGGGAGCGTTCAGGGCGGCAACGTCGCAATTCGCGCGATCGCCGGTCCGGATTCCAATCCGTTCGGCGACCAAGCAGTGTCCTTCGTCATCGACGGCGTCGCGATCTCAAAGTCCAGCGTTCGCCGCATGTCCGACACGGACCTTTCCCAAATCGAAGTCTTGAAAGGCCCGCAGGCGTTGTTCTACGGCAAGAACAGCCCGGGCGGCATTGTGTCGATTCGGTCTGCCGATCCTAAAGATCGGTTCGAGGCGAAAATCTCGACCGGGTATGAATTCCAAGCGGAGGAATGGCGCACGGAAGGTTATGTCTCCGGCCCCATCACCGATCAGTTGGGCGCACGGATCGCCGGTTATTATTCGGAACAAAAAGGCGATCTGACCGACGCAACGCCTGAGGACAATATCCTTCGCGGCGATGCTCACGCCACGGAGTCAAAGGATTACTCTTTGCGCGGCACATTGAAATATGAGCCAACGGATAACTTCGATGCCAGATTTAAACTGAATTTGGCGCGCACCAAGAACAACGGTCCGGCCTCCCGCACCGGCTTCCACCATTGCGCCAATGGCGTGCGATTTACTGAAATTGTCGCCAGCGGCTTTGGCGTGCCGATTACGCCGCAGCCCTGCACCGTCAAGGATGGCGATGTGGTGAATGCGGGCTACGGTCCGGGATCTGCGACCCTTGGCGGAACGCTCAATAAATACAGGCCAGACGGTAAGAACTTCCAGGACCAGCAACAATATCTGACGGGTCTGGAAATGAACTGGCGCCCAATGGATGGCGTCACGATCTCGTCGGTCTCCGGCTATTACGAAGTTAAGCTCGAACAATGCCAAAACTATAACAACGATGCTTACATCGTGCTGCCATCCTGCAACCTCCTCTATAATAAGGAGTTCTCGCAAGAACTGCGCGCGACAACGGACTTCGACGGTCCGTTGAACTTCACCGCCGGCGCTTATTGGTCGCAGACCGACACAAAGACGGGCTCACTGACGCTCGGCTTCGCCAATGGCTTTGACCTTGCCGACCTTTTCGGTCTGCCAGCCGCCTTTGGCTTCACACAACGCGGCGGCGTTGATGACCCATTCATCGTCAACAATTATTATTTCGGTCAGAATGGCTATGCATGGTCGGCGTTCGGCCAAGCACGATGGGACATCACGCCGCAATTGGAACTGGATGTCGGCGGCCGTTATTCAGAAGAAATCAAGAATCTGAAATTTGTTCGCAATGGCGGCGGCATCGCCGAGGGAACGCCCGGCGTGGTCAACCTCGACGACTCAACGCTGGTTATCCCGGCGACCAACAAGGGAAGCTTTAACGACTTCTCCCCTGAAGTTACCCTGTCTTATCGCCCGACGGAACAGTTCACCTTGTTCGGTTCGTATAAGGAAGGCTTCCTGTCCGGCGGCTTCAACTCAAGCTCATCGACGCTGCCGAACGGTGTAGACCTCGCCTATGACCAACAGCGAGTCGACGGTTTCGAAGTCGGCGCGAAATCGAAATTGCTCGATGGCGCCCTTTATCTGCAAGGCGCCGTCTACGATTACGACATCAAGGGCCTTCAGGTCACCAACTTCACCGGCACGGTATCGACCATCCGCAACGCTGGCGCCGCAAGCGTCAAGGGGGCGGAAATCGAAGCCAACTACAAGACGCCGATCGAAGGTCTCTCCTTCAATGCCGCAGCAGCCTATAACAAGGCGGAGTATACGCGCTTCGACAACGCGCCGTGCTATATCGGCCAATCAATCGCGCAGGGCTGCACGCTAACCGGCCCGGGCGGTACGGCAGTGCAGGATCTCGAAGGCACGCCATTAGCACGCGCACCGACATGGAACGCCAACGTTGGCTTCGACTA
>JBEVJO010000062.1:0-5499 GCA_040510175.1 Caulobacterales bacterium | reverse complement strand
ATGTAGGGCGCGAAGTCACGCTCTATGCCATCGTTTGTTAGACCGAATTGTTCGAGCGAATAGACGTGCTTGCCGAATTTGGCTTCGGGGTTGCTGGCGTCCCAATCGATCATCCGCTTCAGCGATTGCTCCGTCAGCGGCGCATCCGCGAACGCGTAAATTTCCCGAAGGACGTTGGCCGTATCGGTCACCAGGCGCCGAAAATCGATATCATAAAAGGTGTTTGCCGGCATCGAAGCGCGGCTGGCGAGGTGCGCATCCAGCGCGGCCGCCATGGCATGTGCGTAGGATTGCCCATCCGGTTGAGCGTCTCTGAAGGGTGCGAAGAACGTTTCCATGAGGCGAATGCCGGAAGGAATGGTCGCGGCCGGCGTGCGATGCGTCATGGTCAGGCTTGCGTCCGGGAACGCCTGAAGCAATAGGGGCTCCATCCCGGAATAGAGCGGACTTTTGAGCACCCAGCGCTTGTTCGAATCGGCGAGTCCTTGCCACTGCAGATATTTCAATGTGTCGCGGAGCCAAAAAATCTGCGCACTCAGATCCTGCCGCATCACCCAGGTCAGATAGCTCGGTAGCGGCGCCCAACCCATGAAGCAGGGCGTCCGCAGGCTGTGCTCCAGGATCATGCTTTCTTCTTCGGCATTATGCGCCTGGAAGTGATGCCCCTTTTTGTTATCCGGCGACATACGATCGAAGTAAGCGCAGAACTTCTCTGCTTCCTGGATGCGCGGCTGCGGCGATTCCGATCTGTCGCCTGTAAACAAAGACGGATTGAAGACTTGCCAGTAGGGCAGCCAATTGAAGTCGCCTGACGCCGCCAAGAGGCCTTGCGTCTTGGTCGAGCCGGAGCGGCCGATGCCGCAGACGATGATCGGGGCTTTGACTGTTTGATCCAGAATCTCTGGATGCGCTGCTATATCCCGCCGCATCCGCAGGCGGTTGGACAGCAGCCGCACGAAACGCCGCTCGATCGATTTGGCCCCGTCCGCGTGCAATTCGCCTTCGCGATTAAACGAGTCCAGCAAAACAGACGCCGGTTCAAGCGCCTCCGAATCGTAGAGATCGATGCCGGTTTCTTTGCGGGCGATCGCCAGCAATTCCTCGCACGAATAGGGGATACTTGCCCCCGTTTTCGCGTCGGCCATCGCTACAGGCCCAGATGCGGTGAAAGGACGCCGAGTTTCGAAAGCACCTGAATTCCTGGCGCCGCGGCAATGATGTCCGGCGCACGGTGGATGAGGCAGGCGGCGGAGGAGTGCACCGCGTGCTGGCGATCGACACGCACTTTTGCGCCGGGCATGCCGTTGATGGTCCAAACCATATGTTCGTTTTCGCCCTTGGGCAGGATGCGCAATTCGATGTGTGCTGCTGCGGTGACGCCTTGTTTGGTTTCGACCTCGGCAATGATGCGTGTGCCGAGCGAAATGCCCGGCGCCAGCGTCTCATCGAG
The DNA here is from genome assembly GCA_040510175.1 of Caulobacterales bacterium. Classification (GTDB taxonomy): domain Bacteria; phylum Pseudomonadota; class Alphaproteobacteria; order Caulobacterales; family Aquidulcibacteraceae; genus JBEVJO01. The sequence goes on along the minus strand of JBEVJO010000062.1, from coordinate 4,049 downwards.
CAGACGGCAATAGGTCGGCTCATCCGAAAGCACGGGTTCTCGCCGCTCTTCGCAACGCGTGATGTCGTAGCCGAGCGCCCACAGCACTTGATGCGGGATGGTTTTGTAGAGATTGCCGATAATGCCTTCGATGCGGCTCATCTTCTCGGCGTATTCGTCCTGCGTCATGCCGACGCCGCAAACTTTCATCATCGTTAGGTTCGCCGCTTCGGCGTCGGTGATGCTGCGGTGAAAGAAAGTATCGATCCTGGTTTGCGGACCTGCGGCCAGAATGCCGGCCCAGATGCGCGAATAATCCCAGATGCCGGTGCCCATGAAGGAGACGCCGTTGCGTTTTGCGAGGTCGTCGATATAGGCGCCGGTTTTGGTGTCGGAGCCCCATGGGAAATAGGCTTCGGCGCCGTGGCAGACCACATTGATGCCAGCGTTCATTAATCGCTCATAGACGGGCAGGTTTCCGGCCAGCCGATCGAATATCGCGACGATGCCGACATCCGCGCCGAACGATTTATAATCGGCCGTTTCGATGTCCTGAACGATGACGCCGAGGTCACGATCGAGGCCGGCGAGACGGCCCAAATCCTTGCCGATCTTGTCGCCCGCGCGATTGACGGCGCCGACGATCGGCCAGCCTTTGGCGGCGGCGATACGTACGGCTTCGAGGCCGTATTGACCCACGCCACAGAACGCGAGCTTTGGTTTGTTTTGGCTGGCCATGCCGATCTCCCTGCGATTGGTTCTTTATCCAGCCATAGCGCGCGAGGGCCGCCAATTGTCAATATGGATACGATATGCGCGCGTATTGCTGGCGTCTAAGATGGCGGCTGGCGTGTGTCGCGCAATGTCGAAATGTCATAACCCAGCGCAGTCGCGCGGGCTTTGAGCGTGGCAATCGTTTCGGCGTCCGGCCTGGGATTGCGCGCCATGATCCACAAATAGCCGCCCGTGGGTTCGCCGACGATCGTCCAGGCATAATCATCCGCATGATCCAAAACCCAGTAATCGCCGAAAAACGGACCGAAGAAAGAAACCTTGAGCTTCGCATTGCCGCTATCAGGCACGACTTTCGCCCAGCCTTTTGCTTGCTTAACCGGGCCGTCGGGCGCCCCTTTGCGACAGGTATTGACGACCTTGAGCTCGCCGTTAGGGCGCAAGGTATAGTCTGCCGTGACGCCTTCGCAGCCCCGCTCGAAGCGGTTGTCGAACCGCGCGAGCTCGTACCAGCGGCCCTGATACGCCTGCACATCGACGGATTTTGCGGGTTCGGGCACATTTGCGTTGCGGGATGGTTGGCTAGCGCAGCTTGCCACCGCGCTGAGCGCGCTCAGAAACAATAATGCCGCGAATGTTTTAGCGTTTCGCATCAACTTCCTGTCTTTCCCGCCGAAGGGCCGCTTGGCGAAGCCGCCCTGACCGTGTAATGCAGCGCTCGGTCGGCGGTTCCTTTACGAAGGATGGCCGGCTTTGGATGGTTCCGGCGCCACGCGCGGCGGCCATTCGCCGCCTAGGAGCTTAGCTCAGCTGGTAGAGCATCGGTCTCCAAAACCGAGGGTCGTGGGTTCGAGTCCCCCAGCTCCTGCCAGGCGGCAGTTTTCCCACTCCTCAAGTCTTAGGCCGCCGTTTCGATCCGGCGCAGTGAAACGGGCACGCCGCTCATGCGCGGCATGGCGTTGACGGTCTCATAGTCCCGGTCGTCGGCGATCAGCGGGTTCACACAGACGCCGTTGGTGCGCCAGTCGGGATCGCCCGGACGGCCGCCCCAGCCATGCGGCAGCGTTACGACGCCCGGCCGCAATGAGGCGTCCGCCGCGGCCGTTGCGCGGACGCTGCCATTGTCGGAGCTGATTTCGACAGCGTCCCCGTCCTGCAGCCCAAGGCGTTGCATGTCATCTGGATTGAGGCTGAGCGCATTGATGGGATTTCGCGCCCGGACAGGGCGAGAATAATACCCGTTGCTGTTGAAGAAATCGCGCATCCGCCGCGACGCCAACAAGAAGGGATAGTTCGGCTGGGCGCGCGCCGCCTTTACGCCGTACTCCACGAGTTCCTGAGCGACATCCTCCGGCATCACGTCAAAGCGGCCTTGCGCTTCCGGCGCGGGTTGCACCGTTGCCGTCAGCGGAAAAATATTCCCCCCTTGATATTTCTGTACATCTTCGAAGGGGATTGCCGCGTCCGCAAACCGTATTCTCAGGAGATCATCCGATGACGGCGCATTTTCCATATCAAGATCTTCGCGCTCTGCATATTTGATCTGACCGCCCAGACGTTTGACCAGAGACCAGAACACATACCAATTCTCGACGACGTCCGATCCGGCGGGCGGCGGCACGATGGCTGGCGTGTATTGGGAGAAGGCATTCGGCCAGAACGCCATGCCGGCGATACTAAAAGGAACGTCCGAACGCTCGTATTGCATGCGCGGCGCGATGACATAATCCGCGAATTCGGCCGTCACGGTCATATAGGGATCGACGACGACGAGCAGCTCCAGAGATTTGAGGGCTTTGATCGCTTTTGCGTGATTGGGCAGCGAATTGGCGACGTTGCCGCCATCGACGATGAGGCAGCGGATCTGTTCATCGCCAGGGGTCAGGATTTCATCGGCCAAAGTGCCGGACAAACGTTCGCCATACAGCATGCCGACGCCGCGCAGGCGGCTTGGCGGGAACGCAGTCCAAGAGCGGGGGCCTGGAATAACTTGCTCGGACAGTGGCGCTGGGGCCATCACGTCGACCGCCGTGATCATGTCGCCTGCACGTGGAAAGCGGCCGCAGATGACGTTGATGGAATCCACGAGATGTTGCGACAGGTTGGAGTGCGTCGCCATGTTCGGGCCGGTGGCCGTGATTGCGATGCCCTTTTTGCTTTTTTTGGCGAACAGTTCCGTTGCGGCGCGCAGATCATCTGCGTTCAGACCTGCAAGCGCTGCAGCATGTTCGAGGGTATAAGGCTCGACCGCGGCGCGCAGATTGTCCATGCGGTCTTGGCCCACGAAACGGGCGCAGAAATCTTTGTCTTCCCAGCCTTCGCTCAGGATCAGGCGCAGCATGGCGGCGGCGATCGCCGTGTCGTGTCCCGGCAAAGGTTGCAGGAATGCGTCTGCGAACGCCGCTGTTTCGGTGCGGCGCGGGTCAATTACGATCAGCTTTAACCCACGGGCGCGCGCTTCCTTCAGCCGTTTCACCGGATCGACGCACAACACACCCATGGCGCCGTGGGAGATCAGCGGGTTCGTTCCGAACATCATGCTGACATCGGACTCGTTCAGATCCGGCACGCCGCCCGCCCATCCGCCCAAACGCTCGAACGAAACAAACTTCGCCGATTGGTCGATGGTGAAAGTGGAGAACCGCTGCTTCGATCCGATCGCGGTCATGAAACTGCGTTGCATGATAAAATTTGCAGCGCTCGCCATGGAGCCGTTGCCGCAGAACATGCCGATCGCGTTGGGACCGTGGCGATCCATAATGGCGCGCATTTTTGCGGCAATTTCATCGAAGGCGGCTTCGGAGGAGATTGGCGTAAAGCTGCCGTCCTCCTGACGCTTCATCGAATGTAGAAGGCGGGCAGGGCCGTAATGAGATTCGGCGACCTGTAGACCTTTGAAACAGGCGTAACCGCGCGTCATGGGGTGATCGTGGTCGCCGCGCGCTTCAACGATGCGGTCGTCCGCGCCGATGGTCAGGCGCACGCCGCAACCGCCTGAGCAGATCCGGCAAAAGCTTTGGACTTCCCGCGTGGTTTCGGTGTCGGTCCGCATGTGTTCCTCGCCATTTCTTCTTTTGTTGGCGACAGCATGCACGCGGCGCGATGAATTGCTAGCGTATCGTTCGCAAGATTGTGATCTTTTGCCAGATTTTCTGCGATAGGCTGGCGGCGAGGCGTTCGATGTCGCTGGCGGCTTCCTCGATCTGGCTGTCGCGTGCGGCTTGCGCGTAAAGCGCTGCGATTTTGGCCGAAAGGCTCAACATTTCCGAGCAATAGTCAAGATAACGGGATAGTTCGAAGGCGGTGAGGTCGCGGTCTGGGCTGGCGGAGGTACGGGC
>JBEVJO010000061.1:0-2665 GCA_040510175.1 Caulobacterales bacterium | reverse complement strand
ACCATTGAAAATCTCGCCTCTGTAGAACGTGTCGTAGAACGTTTTGTGGCATTCTCCGAGGCGAAAAGTCAATGATATCAAAGAAGTTATTGAATTTACTGGTGAATCTCTGCGCTGGGGTGGCGCTCCCTAGCGGAATCGAACCGCTCTATCCACCTTGAAAGGGTGGCGTCCTAACCGATAGACGAAGGGAGCAAAAACAACCGGCAAATCAATGCGTTAAGCGGGCGATGCGCCGGGTTGGCCGCCGACGGTGAACGGCGGCGACGGCGGAACGTATAGTGGCGAATGCGCGGGTGGGCAAGCCGCCAAAACGGAGCTTTTTGCGCGGTCGGTTCGGCGGTGCGGGGGCGGGTGGCGATCTCCGAAAAACGGCCGTCTTTGGCAACGGTTTTTAAAGCGGGGTGCCTTAGGGCTCGACCTCGGGGCTCTCTGGGGATGGCTGGCATGGCGTTCGGAACCAAGAAGCGCGAGACGCGCAAATCGCTGCGCCAATCCGGATGGATCACGTTCGAGGGCGGCTTCGCGGCGCGGCCCTGCGTGGTGCAGGACATGTCGACCTCGGGCGCGAAGATCACGATTGAAGATTCCAACTCACTGCCTGCCAAATTGCGGCTGGCGCTCTCGCGCGACGCGAGGACCGGCAGGACCTGCGAAGTGGTCTGGCGCCGCGGCCAGACGGTGGGCATCAAATTCTTGCCGTAGCCTCGGCGGGCGCGGCGCGATAAAAGGCGGCATGAAATTGTTCCTCGCGCTGCTCGCCGTGACGCTGTCAGCTTCCGTTGCGCTGGCCAGACCATCCGGTCATCCGAAGGCGAGGGCCGCCACAAAAACGGACAAGGCACTCCCCTTGAAGGGCGGCGCGTCGGCCAATCCATGCGCGGCGTATGGCGCGGGATTTGTGCCGATCGAGGGCTCGAACACCTGCATCAAGATCGGCGGCGCCATCGGCATTGGCGCCGGCATCTCCAGCGGACCGCGCTGACAAGGTAATGATCCGGGATTGCCCCAGCCATCGCATGCCTTTGACGTGAATGCCCGGGACTTGGCTCGAAGACGCGCTTAGCGCTTTTGCCCCGGCCATGACTGCGTTCTCCGATCGCTCACGACATCGGTGGCGCGATGAATTGCACAAATCCTGGCCGCGCGGAAAACTCGGCGAACCAGCGCTCGAGATTTGGCAATTTCGGCTTGGTGATGCCTTCGACGCCGAACCAGCGCCGCGCATAGGCGCCAAGCGCGATATCGGCGATGGTGAACTGATCGCCTTCGATGAAGCGCCGCGTCGCGACTTCCCGATCGATGATCCGCCATTGCACGGCTTCGGCGTCGGCATCCTTCTGGATCGCGACCATGTCGCGCTTTTCTGGTGGCGTGCGCACCAGCGCCCAGAACACCGGGCGATCGACCGGCTGCAGCGTCGACAGCGTCCAGTCCAGCCAGCGGTCGACCGAAGCGCGCGCCTTCGGCGCAGACGGATAGATCGGTGAGCCCTTGCCGTAGGCCATGCAGAGATAGCGCATCACCGAATTGGATTCCCACAGCACGTAATCGCCGTCGACCAGCGTCGGCACCCGCCCGTTGGGATTCATCGCGAGATATTCAGGCTCGTTGTTCCTGCCGAACGCCATGCCGGCGTCGATGCGGCGATAGGAGAGGTCGAGCTCGCACAGGCACCAAAGCACTTTTTGCACGTTGACCGAATTGGCCCGGCCCCAGATGGTGAGCTGTTGTTCTTGCACGCGCTTGCTCTCCCGATGCTCTGCCTCGGCCCAGTTCATAGCGGAATATCAGCAAAAAAGCGCGCGTCTCGTGATCAAAAAAATCAGGCTCGCCGAAAAGCGGCGGAGCCTGATCTTGCTTGAGCTTCGTACGTACCGGTCAGTGGCCGAAGAACAGCCACAGCAAAAGGATCACCGGTATCGGCACGCCAAGCAACCACAGCAAAATGCCACGTCCCATCGTTTCTTCCTCCACATCGATCGTAAAGGAGAACGCGTCAGCACAGCGCTGGTTCCGAAACGTCCCGCGTCAAGATTTCGGAATCTCGGAAAGCGAAAGCCCGATTTTGAACAGCGGATGGCCGTCGCGCTCGACGGCCTTGCGCACTTCGGAGTTGACGTCGCCGGCTTGGCGGCTGCGCGTGAGCCGCCATTCGTCTTTGCTTGTACCTTCGGGAAACGGCGCGTCCGTCTTCACCACGAGGCGATAGACGGGATGGCGGACGTGCACGAAGAATTTGTACAAGTTACCAGTGGCCGGTGTTCGGCATCGAGGTCCAGGGCTCGGCCGGCGGCTTCGGATCGCCCTTCTGCAACAGCTCGATCGAATGCAGGTCCGGCGAGCGCACGAACGCCATGTTGCCGTCGCGCGGCGGGCGGTTGATGGTGACACCCATCTTCATCAGCTTGTCGCAGGTCGCATAGATATCGTCGACCTCATAGGCGAGGTGGCCGAAATAGCGGTCCTCGCCGTATTTCTCCTCGTCCCAGTTGTAAGTGAGCTCGACCAGCGGCGCGCCGCGGTTCTGCGGCGCGGCCTTGAAGAGGCCTTCGTCTTCCGGCGCGCACAGGAACACCAGCGTGAATCGGCCCTTGTCGTTATCGACGCGGCGCACTTCCTTCAGCCCCAGCGCATCCTGATAAAACTTCATCGCGACATCGAG
>JBEVJO010000060.1:0-2620 GCA_040510175.1 Caulobacterales bacterium | reverse complement strand
GATCCGAAGCGGCAATTGATGGAGCTGGCCGCTGACGGAACGGTCGCCGGCATTTGTCTTCCGCAGAGCGGCCCGTTCACATTCGGAAAACTAAGCCCCGAAATGTCAAAAGCCAATGCCGAGGCCGTTAACCGCTGGGTGGCGGATTTTTGCACCTACGCGCCTGAGCGTCACGCAGGTAACTTCATTGTTTCTCTGGAAGCCGGGATGGATGTCGCTGTCCAGCAAATTCGCGAATGTCACAAGAAAGGCCTTCGCGGCGGCGTGATGCTGGACACAAACCCTGAATTGAAGGGCTTGCCGCTCTATAGCGCCCGTTTTTGGGATCCGCTCTGGGCGGTCTGCGCCGAGCTTGGCGTAGTGGTGAATATTCACTCGGGCGCCGGACAAATGGTGCCAGAGGCAGGCGGTGAAGTGCTTTGGCAAATTGATGTGCGTTGGTTCGCCGAACGCCCGCTTCGATATCTGCTGGTCGGCGGCGTGTTTGAGCGGCATCCCGCTCTCAAAGTCATCATGATTGAAACCAACGGATCGTGGGCGGTCGACGAACTCGCGATGCTGGACGCCGTTTGCAGCGGCGACTGGAAGCAATTCGATATGCAGCATCGCAAGTTCTTCCATTATTCCGGCAAGCATGATGTGCGTGACGAAGACTATCATGTGCATTCGCTCCGCCGCGTCAAATCTGTGCTTAAGCGCAAGCCGAGCGAATATTTCGAAACCAATGTCTGGCTTTCGATCACGTGCAACGCTGACGATTGGGAGGCCGCCAAAACTTTGGGCGCGCATAAATTGCTATGGGGTTCGGATTATCCGCACAATGAGGCGTCGTGGCCGGACAGCATGGCCGAGGTTCAGAAATCGGTCGCAAAGTTTGGTATTTCGGATGCGGATGTGCGCCAGATCATGGGTGGCAACGCCGCAAAACTGTGGGGCTTCGATCTGGAAAAGCTTCAGCCCTTGGCGGATCAATACGGCCCGGTCTTTAATTAGCATCTGGTTGGCCCGCGCCGAAAGGCGTATGCCTTGATCCGGACTCCGCAGATGAACAAACCTTCGCCGGAAGCACTGACTGACCACCGCAACGCGATCGCACAGGTGGCAGAAGCGCTTATTGAAAGCTATCGGCAAAGGCGTTTGCCGCCTGGGGAAATTTACGGCGATATTGTCGAGATGTCGCATGATCCGGCGGCGCCGGAGTTTGACGGGCCTTGGACCCGCGATCGGTTATTGGCGCATACATCCGAAGAGCTGCGCGTTTGGTCGCAACTCATGCCGGACTTTCGGTATGAAGATGTAACCGTCAAGTTTCGTGACCATGGCTTCGATGTGAGCCTGCGTTTGATGGGCACGCCGCCGCATGGTGAAGCCCTCGACATCAAGGCGATTCTGAAGAACGAAGTTCGCAGCGGAAAAATTGTCGCCGTGAACGCTTGGTTGGATCCGGAGCAAATTCCGCGCCTCGCGGCGCTGATGGGCGCCAGCTAAATGGCTTGCGCTACGGAATGTACCCTCGGTGCGCGCCACAGCAGGAAGACATAGACAACGCCGAAAAGTGAAAGCGCCGTCGCAAATGCCATAAAATAGGGTGTATGGAAGCGCTCGGACACCATCGGGAAGAATAGGAAATTTCCGATGGTGTTGACCAGCAGCAGCGCCCAGGCTTGCGCCATAGACAAGCCCAGCCTTGAGCGGCGATGCATCAGTAAACCAAACGCCCCGACCAATCCTATGGCGTTGCACAGCATTGGCGTCATCAGCCAAAAGAAATCGCCCATCGCGTCATTTAGCCAGAGAACGAAGGCGATCGCGACCGCCTGCAAAAACGCGTAAGCGCCAATGGATTGCGCCAGATTGAAGCCGGGAAAGATTTGCTGCCGGCAATGGCGCAACAATAAGAAGATTATGATCACTTCAAAGACCGCCGACAGCAAAAACCCATACCACATCTGCTGGAAGAATGGATGTCCGATATCGTTGAACCAACGGCCATGCAGGGCGGTGACGGCCGCATCGTCTGCGAACAGGTAGAGGATCACCACCAGCGGCGCCGAATTGACCTTATCACGGATGCACAAACGAATATATTCGATCACCTGTACGAAACCGGTCAGCCAAGCGCCAAGCGCGGCAAGGACGAAAAGAACAGGTTGGTTGCGCTGCGATGTTTCAATGAACTCTAGCGCGTCTTTGATGCCTTGGGCGTCCATTCATCCCTCCCCGTCTTTTTCCGCCGCCCGCGTTAGTTCGGAGCGATGTTCTTTTGGCCCTCACGTCGCGCAATGCGGACAGGAATGGCCGAATGCTGTGGCATGGCGTCGATCTTGGCGACGTCCTTTTCTGCAATGGAAACGAGGCGGCTTACATTGCCGTCCGCCTCGCTGGTCTCGTCGACCGAGCCCCAGCAATGCGTCATTGAGACGATGCCGGGGCGCAACGTCGCGTCCGCTTCCACCAGCGCGATGATTGTCCCGTTGGCGCTGCTGATCGCGGCGGTGTCTCCCGGCGCCAGACCCTCCTTTTCAAGATCGAGAGGGTGTATGTACAGACTGTTGTGCGGCTGACGGGCGAGCACCTTGGGAGACCGGCGGTAGGCACTGTTCATGGTCGCCATCATGCG
>JBEVJO010000059.1:0-3565 GCA_040510175.1 Caulobacterales bacterium | reverse complement strand
CGCGTCACTAAAGGCGGCGGCCAACCTGCGCGCATTTTGTTGCCAGGGCGGCGCGGCATCGTCGATGCGCGCGCCGGCGCGCAGTCCGAGTATCTCGATGCTCTGCTGAGCGAAGACACGCCCCTGGTCTTCGGCGTCGGCCCGGCGGGCACTGGCAAAACATTTCTGGCGGTCGCGGCCGGCACCACGGCCCTGCTCGAGGGCCGCGTGTCGCGGCTGGTCGTTGCACGGCCGGCGGTGGAAGCCGGCGAGCGTCTGGGATTCCTGCCCGGCGATCTCACCGAAAAAGTCGATCCTTATTTGATGCCCATCTGGGATGCGCTTCGCGGTCTTTTGGGCGCACAGCAATTGGAGCGCCGCCGCGGCGCCGGCGAAATCGAAGTGGCGCCCTTGGCGTTTATGCGCGGCCGCACCTTGGCCGACGCGTTTGTGATTGTGGACGAAGCGCAGAACGCGACCGTGATGCAAATGAAGATGGTGTTGACGCGCTTGGGCGAAGGCGCGCGCATGGCCGTCACAGGCGATCCGAGCCAGGTCGATTTGCCGCCGAGCCAACCCTCAGGTCTGGCGCATGCGCTGGGCATCTTGGACGACGTGAAGGGCGTGAAGATCGTGCGCTTCAGCGCGGACGATGTGATGCGCCACGCTTTGGTGGGCCGCATCGTGCGCGCTTATGACAAGGACGCCGCGCAAAAGCGCAAGCGGACTGACCCGGCATGAACCCCGACCCTGACAGTAGCACCGCCGCGTCCCGGCTCAGCCTCGACGCAATCATCGACGACCCGCGCTGGACCGAAGCTTTGGGCGATCCGGAAGCGGTGGCGCGCAAAATCGTCGCGGCGTGCCTTCAGTCTGATCCAAACTGGAGCCGATCCGCCGCTAGCCTGTCCGTGCTCTTTGCGGACGATGCCCAATTGCGAGACTTGAATGGACAGTTCCGCGCCCAGGACAAACCCACAAATGTACTGTCTTTTCCGAGCCTTTCGCCGGACGAAGGCCTTGGCGACATCGCCATCGCCTTTGAGACCACCGCCCGTGAAGCGGTGGAGCAAGGCAAAAGTTTTCAACACCACGCCATGCACTTAATCGCGCACGGCGTGCTGCATCTTTTGGGTTATGATCATCAGGACGATTCGGAGGCGGAGGTTATGGAAGATTTAGAGCGCGGCATTCTCGCCCGCTTTGGAGTTTCCGACCCCTATGCGGTGAGCCAATCCGGCGACCAAGACGGAATTGGCCAATGAGCGACGCAGACCATTTAAGCAATTCCAAGTCGACCAGACCGCCCTGGTGGGGTCGCATTCAATCGGCGTGGCGCGTTCTGCGCGGCAAGGAAGGCGCGATCGAGGCCGCGATCCGCGAGGCCGAGGAAACCCCGGAGGAAGCGCCTGAAATGGGCGGCCGCCGCCGCATGCTTTTGAAGGTGGCGGAATTCGACAGTCTACGCGTCAAAGACGTGATGATTCCCCGCGCCGACATCGAAGCGCTCGACGCGGACACGCCATTTGATGAAGTGCTGACGAAGTTCGCCGACGCCGCCGTTTCGCGCATGCCTCTCTATAGAAGTCACCTCGATGACCCGGTTGGCGTCATTCACGTCAAGGACGTGCTGAGCGAAATGACGCGCCGCATGCGCGAAGGTCTTCCACCCACGAGTTCCGATAAAATTCTGATGAAGTTGCGGCGGGATGTTTTGTTCGTGCCGCCGAGCATGCGTCTTTCGGTGCTGCTGGTGAAGATGCAAAGCGCCCGCTGTCACATGGCGTTGGTGATCGACGAATATGGCGGCACCGACGGTCTGCTGTCGATCGAAGACCTTGTCGAACAGGTCGTCGGCGACATCGAAGATGAACATGATGAATCCGAATCCCTGCAAATGCGACAACGCGCGATCGGCCTGTGGGAAATTGATGCGCGCGCCTCGATCGCCTCCTTCGCCGAAACGTCCGGCCTGGATTTGGCTTTGCCCGATTGGGAAGAAGACATCGACACGCTCGGCGGCCTCGTGTTCACCCTGCTTGGCCGGGTGCCGACGCGCGGCGAGATCGTGCGCCATCCGAGCGGCGCTGAATTGCAAGTGCTAGACGCCGATCCCCGCCGTATAACGCGCCTACAGATTCGCGCTCCTTTGGCGGAACCCGCCAACGCTGAATCGACAGACAAGGGCGATCAGTGAGCATCCTCGCCAGCCAAGACACCGGGCCAGCGGCAGTCACTCCATTCACGATCGCCCAGGAATTCATGGCCCAGCCGCAACGGCGCTATGCTTTCGTGCGCGCCGCCGTCGCCGGTGCCATTTGCCAATTGGCGCACGCGCCTTTGTTTTTCTGGCCCGCTTTTATCGTCGGCATGACGGCCTTCGTCTGGTGCCTGGACGGCGCTGCGCGCTGCGAAAAGAAATGGCAAGCCTATCTTTGGCGCGGCTGGTCGTTCGGCTTCGGCTATTTTCTGGTCGGCTTGTTCTGGGTCGGCGGCGCCTTTCTGGTTGAGCCGGAAAAGTTCGCGATCTTTCTGCCTTTTGCGATTTCCGCACTGCCCGCAGGTCTCGCGGTCTTCTGGGCCGCCGCCGCATTATGCGCCGGCGCGCTTTGGACCAACGATTCGCGCCGGGCGCCGCTGCTGGCGGGCTGTCTTTGCGTTGCTGAGTATGTGCGCGGGCACATCTTCGGCGGCTTTCCGTGGGCCTTGCCGGGCGCGATCTGGCAGGCCGGCGGCGCCATTTCCCAGTCCGCCGCTTTCGTCGGGCTTTATGGTCTCACCGCGTTGACCTTGTTGATCGGCGCCGCGCCCGCCGCCTTGGTGGACGCCAATGGCGCCGCGCGCAAACGTTATGCCTGGCCAGTGATCGCCGCCTTGAGCGTCGGCGTCATGTGGGGCCTCGGCGCCCAGCGTATTGGAAGCACGCCACTGCAAATGACCGACGTTTCCGTGCGCGTCGCGGATTCCGGCATTTCGCAAGCCGACAAATGGAAACCGGAAAACGCCGTCCGGGTTCTGAACGCCTATCTCGACGCCAGCGGCGGCGATTTTCCGGCGTCGCCGCGCGTGGTGATCTGGCCGGAAGGCGCACTACCCTTTCTGTTGTTGGAAACGCCGGCCGCTTTGGACGCTGTTGGCGGGGTGATCGGCTCCCGAACCCTCGTGATCGGTTCTGTGCGCGCCGAGCGCGTCGGAAACGAAGAGAATTACTATAATTCGGCGCTCGTTCTTGATGGCGACGCCGGCAGTCTGAAGCTTGCGTCCATCTACGATAAACGGCTTTTGGTGCCGTTCGGCGAATTCATGCCGGTCGGCTTTAAAGAGCTGACCGACATGCTCGGCATTGAATCGCTGCAGGCGATCGGCAAAGGCTTCACGCCCGGGCCGGAGCCATCGCCAGTGCAGATCCCCGGCGCGCCTGAGGCGGCCATCATCATCTGTTATGAAAGCATTTTTCCGCGTTTTGTCCCGCGCGGAGAGGATCGCCCACAATGGCTGATCAGCATCACCAACGATTCCTGGTTCGGCGCGACAAGCGGACCTTGGCAGCATTACAATCAGGGTCGCTATCGGGCGATTGAAGAGG
>JBEVJO010000058.1:0-12041 GCA_040510175.1 Caulobacterales bacterium | reverse complement strand
GAACATGTGAAGATGCCGGAGAGCCTACGCAATGAGATCGCCGACATGAAGCTTGGGATGGTGGGTCTGGATCGCTCGGATGGCGATAAATACCCCGCCGATTTGTCGGGCGGCATGCGCAAACGGGCCGCCATCGCCCGCGCGCTGGCGCTGGACCCCGAGCTTTTGTTCCTGGACGAACCAACGGCTGGCCTGGACCCGATTACGGCCACGCGCTTTGATTTACTGGTCAAGGAACTGGCCGACACATTGGGCTTAACCGTGTTCCTGATTACGCACGACCTTGATACGCTTGCGGCCATCACCGATCGTATCGCTGTCATCAGCGAGAAAAAAATTTCCGCGATTGGTCCGCTCAAGGAGGTTCGCGAGAACGCCGAGGGCTGGCTGAAAGAATATTTCGAAGGGCCGCGCGGCCGCGCCGCTGCCGCCGCAGGAGGACGTTAGTATGGAAGGGCGGGCCAATTATGTCGTGATCGGCGCCTCCATCGTGGCCGCCGCTTTGCTCGCGGCGATTTTCACCATCTGGTTGGGCGGATTCAATCCAAACCGCCAATATGAGAAATTCGAGATCGTGTTCAACGGTCCTGTGCGCGGGTTGCAGCAAGCCAGTGAAGTGCGTTTCAACGGCATCAAGGTTGGCGAAGTCACATCCTTGCGCATCGATCCAGATGCGCCGACCAAGCGTGTCATTGCGCGCGTGAGGGTCGACGGCGCTTTGCCGCTGAAGCAGACCACGATCGCGCGGCTCGAATTGAATCCGCTGACCAACATCGCATTGATCCAATTGTCCGGCGGTGAGCCGAATTCGCCGCGCCTTAAGGGCGTTGGCGGCAAGCCGCCGCGTCTATACGGCCGCAATCCGCAATTTGATAATCTGGTGCTGAGCGGCGAAGATCTGTTGCGCAATTCGAATGAAGCGATTGTTCAGGTCCGGAAGTTCCTGTCGCCGGAAAACGTCAAGGCGCTGACACAGACGCTGAAGAATTTGGAAACGGTGTCGCTGAAATTGTCGCGCCAAGGCGGCCTGATCGATAACGCTAATGTGGCCGCGGCGAACATGGCGGAAGCCGGCGCGTCGGTGAATCAGCTGGCCATACATGGCGATGAAACGGCGCAAGAAGCGACGCTCGCCATCGCCGAAGCGCGCGAGGCCGCCAAATCCTTCCGGCAATTGAGCGACAATGCGGCCGTGACGCTGGACGACACCTCCGCCGCCATGCCGCAATTCACCGCCAGTGCGCGCGAACTCCAAATGCTGGCGTCGAAACTTGAAGAAATCGCCGACGAACTTGACCGCAGCCGCGCCGGTTATCTGGCGCCGCGGTCGCGGCCTACGCGGGAGTTGCCGAGATGAAATCCTTTACCGTCGCCAAGATCGGCGCGGCGCTGGGGCTTGCCGCCTTAAGCAGCGGCTGCCTCACCGTGTTTCCGGATCCGAAACCCGCGCCGCAAATCTTTCAGCTTGAACCGAGAGAGCATGCGTTCGCGAGCGCTCCCAAGGTTGAGTGGACGATCTCCGTGGCGCGTCCAGCGGCGTCGCGTGCCTTGTCCGGCGCCGATCTCGTCTTACGCGAGGGCGAAAATCGCGTGGTCTATGTCGAAGGTTCCGAATGGGCAGAACCGGTTCCGGACTTGATGCAGCGTGCGCTGACCGCGTCTCTGGATCGTTCGGGAAAGATAATCGCCGTCACGCCGGAAGCGGGCGCGCGGGCCGATTGTGAATTGCAGTGGGACCTCTACGCCTTTGACGTCGTCGAACATGGCCATCGCTTTTCGGCGCGTTTTGAGGCCAGCGTGCGCCTGATCGAGGGCCGCCGGCGGATGATCATGGGAAGCACCCAAGTGTCGAGCAAAGGTGAGGCTCAGGGCGACACTGCGCGCGCCGCCGCCGCCGCTCTGACCCAAGCGGCTTTAGCCGGTCTGGATCAGGCCGGCGCCTGGGCATTGGCGCAACAGTGCGAGAAGCTGCCGCGTCCCCCGGTCGGTCCAGCGGTTCCGCTGGCGACGCGTCCGGAAGCGCCCTTGGCTGGCGCGCCGGAGGCCGTTTCGGGCGCACGGCCTGTTCTTCCGGCGCCGCCTGCGCCTTAAAAGCCGCATACGCGGCCTTGGCCGTGCGGCCGCTGCTTTCGTTTAGAGAATCTGCTGGCGCGCCGTAAGAATTGTGCGCAAAGCGTTGCTGCTGTTAGAGAGAGCCGCATGCACGCGCCCAGCGTTCCCCAGATGCGAGAAATGGTAGCGATCCAGTATCTCCGCGGAATCGCGGCGCTGATGGTCGTCGTCTATCACATTATGTGCAACAGCACGTTGTACAACATGAAGGTGCTCGGCCGTGGGGCGATGTTCCTCAATAGCGGCGTCGATATCTTCTTCGTCATCAGCGGCTTTATCATGTGGCACACCACGCGCGGGCACATCGTCAGCCCGACGCGCTTTATGACCGACCGCATTATCCGGATTGTCCCGCTTTACTGGGCGGCGACGATTGCTTTGCTCTGCGCCGCCTTTTTCTTTCCGATGTTCATGCGCTCTGCGGTGTTCAATCTGGAGCACGGCGTGAAGTCGCTGTTCTTCATTCCGATGCGTCACCCGATGTTCGAAAAAGAGTTCTGGCCGTTTTTGGTGCCGGGCTGGACGCTGAATTACGAAATGTTCTTTTATATCGTGTTCGCGCTGAGCCTTGCCGCGCCGTCACGTTTGGCGCTGCCAATTCTGATTGGCGTGTTTGCGGCGTTTAGCGCGCTGGCGCGCCTGGCTCCCGGATCCGACCTGCTCATTTTTTACGGCGATCTGGTGATCTTTGAATTCATTCTCGGCGTGCTGATCAGCGAAGCGGTGACCAGAGGCTGGCGCTTGCCCAAAGGCGTTTGCGTAGCGTTGATCGTGATTGGCTTTGTGATTCTGAGTCTGCCCGTGAGCTTCAAGGTCGAGCGGCTCTTGAAATGGGGCTTGCCCGCCATGGCGATCGTCGGCGGGGCGGTGTTCTATGAATTGCGGGCGCGTCCGCCGCGTATTCCGGCGCTTAAGGCGATCGGCGATTTTTCCTATTCGCTGTATCTGACTCACGCTCTGGTGATTGCGGTGGCGGCCAAGATCGCGTCCCGGGTCTTCCCAGGTAAGGACACTTTCCTGACCACCTCGATCGGCACGGTGGTGATCCTGGTTTCCGCGCTTACAGTGGCCTATCTGGCGCACCGTCTGATTGAAAAGCCGTCGAGCCGGGTCCTGAAGCAGATGCTGCGGCTGTCGCCTAAGCCAGCGCGGGCGACAGCGCCCGCTTGAGATTTCTTTAACCATCTCAAGGCCTGGATGGGCGAGATCTTCGCAAACCCTCCCTTTAGCGTCTTAGCGCCGCAAAAACGTCCTGTGGATAAACTGGGAACGTTTTCGATCACGGACTGTTACCGCGATGTAACGCCACGTTCAGATGGTTGTCATAATATCTGGGTACTGGGGGCCGCAACCTACTCGCGAATCGCTCCGACTCCCTTCGGCGCAGCGCAATGGAGGCCATATGACCGACGATGTCGAGACACTCCCATCTCCCTGGGGTTTGATGCGTTTTCCTGCAACGCGCGGTTATTTCGAGGGATTAGGCGAAAAGTATCGTACGCCCTGCACCTGCAACGATGATTGCCGCGTTCTTTATTGCACCGGCCGGGAATGCGGTTGCGAGGCCTGCGCCTTGGAGCTGGGGCAGCGCCTCAGCGAGGACGAAGCATGCGGCAAGGGCGGCTTTGACCTGAATTATACCGGCGCGATGCAGGCTTATGGCCGCAACATCGCGGATTATCTGTCGCCGTTATGGGCCGACCAGAAGCCGCTGCAACAGCGATATATTCGGCTCGCCACCCGGCAAATTGAGGTAACCGGACGTCCGCCGGAGGTGCTGGAGCATCTAACGCCTTATTTGCGCGCGGGCTGACAGCTTCGCGCATCCCGGGCTAAGCGAGCAGTACGCGCTCTGCTTTTGCGCGCCATCGGGCGTCCGCGCCCAGATCGTCCCGTAGATACGCTTCTATTCCGCCTGAGCGGGCTTTGATCGCTGCGAAAGCGGCGTCGAGATATTCCGGCGTGACGATCGAATAGGCCGTGGCGACTTCGTCCGGAACGTCGGCCCCCAAAGCCGCCCGCAGCTTAAACGAATTCAGCGCAATCCGCTGCTCGGCGCCGCGCACGGTGTTGGTCAGCATGTAATCCGCCATAATGTCATCCGGATGCACGCCTAAAGCGTGATGCACCAGAGCCGCACCGATGCCCGTGCGGTCTTTTCCGGCGTTGCAATGAATAATGCTGGCGCCGTCGCCATCCACCAGCGCTGAGAACATCGCCCGGTAGGCTGCGACAATTCCCGGCAAGACCGCCAACGACTTATAGGATTCCGCATATAGCCGCAGCGCTTCAGCTTCCGTCTTGGCTTCGCGCAGAGAGGCGACCAGCGCCGCCGGCACGCCGCCGCCAAGAGCCAGATCGCATTCCATTACGTTATAGGTGAAGTTCGCGGGCCGGCGCGACGGCGCAAAAGCGCGTTCCTCGGCGCCGCGCATGTCGAACAGGGCCGCGACCCCTAACTTGGACAGAAGCTCCAAATCCTTATCGGTGGCCGCGCCGTGATGGGCCGAGCGGTAAAGGCGGCCCATGCGCAGGCGCCCACCCGCAGCCTGGTAGCCGCCATAGTCGCGAAAATTGTCGATGCCCTCGAAGTTGAGATCGCGCTCGATCATGTGTGCATCAGTCCTTCAGTGTTGCGGCATTGATCCAGATCAAGGCGCCCGCGTCCAGCGCAGTTCCAGCCATTCCAATCCTTTGGCCGTCTGCTTTCTAGGCGTCTGCAGGATTAAATCGCCAGACTCGAAGCGCGCGGTGCGTTCGAGAACGGTTCCCGCGCGTTCGTTGTCTGAATTGAACGATACATGGTGCAGCACTACGTCGCCGCGTATCGACCAACGCCCACCATACGCCACCAAAGGTGGATTCAAACCGTTCTGCAGATATGCGCCCATCTGCCCGTCCGGGGTATAAAGCAGTAGGCCGCGCGGCGTTTCGCTCAAGGGATATCCGACGATCTCGCCGTCACGCATTTTGACATAGGTCAGCAGTGACCAGGCGCCGAGTAAGTCTTCGGCCTTCAGCGCGCTCACGATTGCGCTTTCACTTTCTGAATCGAATCGAAAAGCTCGAGCTTTGGGCCGCCGATATAGATATCTGTGTTGGGCCGTGCGCCTTTGTGCGCGGCGCGAAATTCCTCCGAGCGCGTCCAAGCCTCGAAGGCGTCTCGGTTCGCCCACGTTGAGTGCGACGCATAGAGCGTGTATTCCTCGGTCTCCGGCCCTTTCAGCAAATCGAATTGAACAAAGCCGGGCACCTTTTCCAGATGCGAGTCGCGCGACAGCCAGATTTTTTCAAATGCATCCTCTTGGCCTCTGCGGACTTGGAAACGGTTCATCGCGACGAACATGTGTGCTCCTCAAGGATGCCTGGTTAGCGACCGCGATTGGTGCGCCAAGCCTGATACTGTGACCACTGGATTGCGCGGTAATTGTCGACGAGAAATTTTAGTTCCGCGTTTCGCACGCTGTCAGAGATTTTGGCGTCCGCCGCGAAGCGGGATGATAGGTTTGGTCCTTCGTAAGGCGCGATCTGTTCCGAATACGCCGCCTTCGGCCCGCCGGACGGGTCATCGTGTTGGTCCATCGCTGACTCCCTTATCGCCGCTTTTCCAGATTGATACGCAATTTCACCATCAGCGCAAAGAGGTCCGGCGCGCGAACAAGAGACGGAGGTTCGCTCCGCACTTTCCATATGGTCAAATAAACTCTACGCTCGCGGCAAAACTATAAACCGCTGGGAGGCCGCAACATGATCGACGTGCATTTCATTTCCACCGCCAACGGATACAAGGTCACCATTGCGCTGGAGGAAATGGAGCAGCCCTATCGCGTCGTGAAATACGACATGTTCGAAGGCGATCATCTCACGCCTGAGTTCCGGCGCATCAATCCGAACAACAAGCTGCCCGCCATCGTCGATCACGAGCCCATCGGCGGCGGCGCGCCGTTCAGCGTCATCGAATCCGGCGCCATCCTGCTCTATCTAGCGGAGAAGACCGGCAAGCTGATGCCCCGAGATCCGCGCGGCCGCTCGTTGTGCCAGCAATGGCTGATCTGGCAGGCGGCCAATATGGGGCCGATGCTGGGTCAGGCGCATCATTTCATCCGCTACGCGCCGGAAGGGCAGGACTACGGCCAGAAGCGCTATCGCGATCAGGCGGTCCGGATTTTCGAGGTGCTGGAATACAGATTGCGCGAAGCGCCGTATCTGGCGGGCGATGACTATTCGGTCGCCGACATCATGTGCTGGGTCTGGGCGGCGCCGATGGTGAAGGAGCTGATCGGGCTCGACACCGGCGGCTATGAACACACTACGAAGTGGTTTCAGGCGATCGCCGCGCGGCCGGCGGTGCAGCGCGCGACCAGCAAGGAAGAAACCGCGACGCCGGCGCATTACGTCCAGCGCCGCGCCGTGCTGACCCCCGCGCAATGGTCGAACATGTTCGGCGATCGCATGCTGGACGCCGCGCGCGCAAATTAAGCCGCAGGCTTATTTGCCGCGCATTTCGTCCCACACCAGACCAGCCAGCGGTGTTCCGCTCGGGGCCCATTGCGGATCGGCGAGGCGGCGAATGGTCTGGCGTTCCGCGATGCGGCTCGGGTCGCTGTCGCCGGTTTCAGTGTAGGGGTAGGGAATATTCCTGCCGCGCTCGACCGCCGGGCGCGCGCCGACACGTTTATGCCAAGCGCTGAGCGTCGGATAGTTGGCCATGTCCTGACCTTGCCATTCTGCGTATTCGATCCAGGGGAAGAAGGAAATGTCCGCCAACGTGTAATCCTCGCCGGCCAGATAGGCTTTGCCTTGCGCCAATTCCTTTTCCAGCACGTCATAGATGCGCGCCGATTCCTGCACGAAACGATCGATTGAATATTGATGCGGCTCGGGCGCGAACAGGCGGTACCAATGCGCATTGCCAAGGTAAGGCGCATGCGTGGCCTGGAAGCTCGCCCATTTCAAAACTTCATAGCGGGCCGCACCGGATGACGGCAAAAAGCGTCCGGATTTTTCGGCCAGATATAGGCAAATCGTGAAGCTCTCCCACAATAAGAGCGGGCCGCCTTCGGTGTCGTGATCGATGATCGCCGGCAGGCGTCCATTGGGATTCTTGGCGAGAAAATCCGGCTGCTTGTGTTCGCCGGCATAAGCATTGATCCAATGCCACTGATACGGCCAGCCCAACTCTTCCAGCATGATGGTGACTTTACGGGGGCTTGGCGCCCCGTGCGTGAACACCTCGATCATCGCGTCCTCCTAACGCGCGGTCTCCGCTTTTTTGTTTGCCTGAATTCCGTGGCCCAGGCTGACCGCTTGGTCATCATTGCATAAGGCAACGCGCGATGCACGCGCCGGATTTTAACTTCGCGGCGATTGTACGCTAGAGAACTATGTGAGAGGCTCCCCCAAACGGCAAAAACAGGGAGGTTTTTATGGCGGATCTGAAAAGCGCTGCGAGTCCCGCGCTACAGGCGGCATGGACGAAATATTACGCCTCCATCGAGGCCGGCCGCCGCGCCATGGAGGCAACGCCGCGCTTTATCGAGAATCCCGAGCACCGCGCCGACGCCTATTCCAGCCTTATCGAGGCTGAAGCCATGGCCTACAACTTCGCGATCGCGCCGCGCATGGACTTCCCCCGCGTCAATACGCGATCCTGGTACGCCTATTTCCATACGCTCGGCGGCACCTCGCCGGACTTTTATTACGGCACGCTGTTTCTGGATGGGCGCCGATCGTACCGGCTCACTGGAAAGATCGGCGAGCTGAAGCTGTTGCTGTTTCAGGTCTACAGCCATCTGCTCGGGCATCCTCAGTCCAAGATGATCGCCGACGAGGATTTCGACAATTTCACCGCGAACGCCGATGGCACATTCGACGTAATCATCAGCGCCACGAAAAGCGGCGGCAATTGGATCCCGCTTGATCCATCGTCGAACTACAATTTCATTTTCATTCGCCGCGCGGTGTCGGATTGGAACGATGAGCGCGGCGAATTGCACATCGAGCTGATCGACGGGCCGCTGGACTATGACGATCGCGACGAAGCGCGCCTGGCCGAGCGTTTGTCCGCTGCCGCTGATTTTCTGACCTACCTCGTCGTTAAATGGAATGTCGGGATTTACGATTTGTATCTGTCGAAAAATGACGGCGTGAAAAACACTCTCGCGGTGGTGCCAGGCAGCGCCATCGCCAAGGAATTTATGGGCAGTCCGGCGACGATTTATACTTGGGGCATTTACGAGATCGCGGACGACGAAGCTTTGATCATCGAATCTGATGTGCCTGACGCTGGCTATTGGTCGTATCAACTGATGAATGTCTGGTGCCGCCCATTCGATTTCGTGGATTTGCAGAACGATATTAACATGTCGCGCACGCAGGTGGATAACGACGGAAAATTCCGCGCGGTCATTTCACTGAAGGATCCAGGCGCGGCCAATTGGATGGACCCTTCCGGCCACAAGGAAGGGACGATCACTGGCCGCGCTTACCATGCGCGCGCCGTTCCCGCGCAGCCGAAAGTGAGCCTGGTCAAACTGGCGGAGCTGAAAAAGCATTTGCCGCCGGAAACCAAATTCCTAACCCCCGAGCAACGGCGTAAGGACTTGGAATACCGCCGCTCCAGTTACTGGAACTTGTACAAGGAGTGAGACAAAGCGCCGTCTTGCTCGCGCGGCCGTTATGATGGTATGGAGGCGTACCAGTTGAGGCGAGCGCGGTCTCGAAACGCGCCGCAATGAGGGATGGATTTTATGGACGGTTTTCAAACCCGGACGGATGTTCCCGCCCATGTGCCGCAGGCTTTGGTGCGCGATTACGATTGGGTGGACATGCAGGGCGAGACCGACCCTGCGCGCCATTTCGCTAAACTGGAAAGCGAGCCCGATATTTTCTGGACGCCGCGTTATGGCGGCCATTGGGTGACCACGCGCTATAACGAGATGAATTATATTTATACGCACCCGGAGGAGTTCTCGAGCCGCCACGCCACCTGGCCGTGCTCGCCGTTCCGCGTGCCCTTGCAGGAAATGGACGGTGATCTGCATCAGCAATTCCGGTTGATCCTGGCGCCGTTTTTTACGCCCAAGAAGATCGGCCATCTGGAGGCCGTGGCGCGTGATCTGACAATCGGACTGATCGATAGCTTTTATGCGCGTGGCGAATGCGAGTTCGTCAACGAGTTCGGACAGCGCATGCCCATCGCGATCCTGATGAGCCTGCTGGATGTGCCGCGCGAGGACCGCGAATATTTGCTGCCGTTGTCGGACGCTATAACACGGTTCACAAGCCCCGAGGATAAGACCGCGGCGGCGATGGCGATCGCCCAATATATGAAGGACAAGATCATCCCGGCGCGGCGCCTCAACCCAGGCGACGACGTGTTCAGCGCCTTCATGGCGGCGCGCATCAATGGCGAGCCGATCGACGACGACACCATCGCCCAGCTGGGCATGCTGCTGATCGCAGCCGGGCTGGACACCGTGGCGAGCATGCTCGGCTTCATCACCTGGCATCTGGCCGACCACCCCGAGCAGCGCCATTATCTGCGCGACAATCCGGACAAGATCACCAGCGCGTTGGAAGAAATGCTGCGCCGCTTTTCGCTCGCCAATATGTCGCGCGTGGTCACACGCGACATGGAGTTTAACGGCGTGCAGTTCAAAAAAGGCGAGGTGGTGCTGATCCCGCTGACCCGCGCCGGTCTCGATCCCAAGCAATACGACAATCCCGAAGAGGTCGAGTTCGGCCGCAACATCAAGGGAAGCCTGACCTTCGGCCGCGGCCCGCATCAATGCATCGGCTCATTCCTGGCGCGCACAGAATTGCGGGTCTTCCTGCAGGAATGGCTGAAGCGCATTCCCGACTTCCAAGTGAAGCCCGGCCATGTCGTGCGCGCCCAGGTCGGCAGCGCCAATGCGCTGATCGCCTTGCCGCTGGTCTGGACGCCGCAATGAGCGAGGCAACGACTCAAGTGGCGACCAAACGCTGGATCTGCCTCTATTGCGGCTTCATCTATGACGAAGCGCTGGGCTGGCCCGACGAAGGCATCGCGCCCGGCACGCGCTGGGAAGATGTGCCCGAGGACTGGATCTGCCCCGATTGCGGCAACGACAAATCCGCCTTCGAGATGGAAGAGCTATAGGCAGCGAAGGGAAAGCCGATGCGCGCCGCAGTCTTCGAGGCGATAGGCTCGCCGCTCGCGGTGCGGGATTTGCCCGACCCCATTCCGCTGGACGACGAGGTTCTCATCCAGGTCGCGCGCTGCGGCGTCTGCGGCACTGACCTGCATTTGACTGAAGACCACAGCGCGCTGGCGGCGCCAGGCTCGGTGCTCGGCCATGAATATGCGGGCGAGGTCGTGGCGCTCGGCCGCGCGGCCGAAGGCTTTAAGGTCGGCGACCGCATCACCGCTTTGCCGCTGCGGGCCTGCCGACAATGCGCCGCCTGTCTGACCGGCGATCCTGTTCGCTGCGCCGGCGTTGCTTTCCAGTTTGGCGGCTTTGGCCAGTTCGCACGAGTGCAGACCAGCAGCGCCGTCCGCTTGCCGCAGGATCTCTCCTTCGCCGACGCGGCCTTAGTGGAGCCGCTGGCGGTCTCGCTGCACGGCGTGCGCCGCGCCAATATCCAGCCCGGCGATTCCGTGACGGTGCTGGGCGCCGGCCCGATCGGGCTGGGCGCCGCGTTCTGGGCGCGCCGCCTTGGTGCGGGGCGGATCACCGTCATCGAGCGGATCGCCAAAAGGCGCGCGATCGCGTTGCACATGGGCGCGGACGCCGCCATCGCGCCGGACGATCTCGAGCAGCCGCACTCCAGCGACATCGTCATCGAAGCGGTGGGCCGCCCCGGCCTGCTCGCCAAGGCGGTCGATCACGCGCGGCCGGGCGGCACGATCCTGTCGCTCGGCTTTTGCATGAGCGCGGACGCCTTCGTTCCTGCCGCCGCCTCGACCAAGGGGCTCGTCATGCATTTCACGACGCCCTGGACCAAGCGCGATTTCGAAGTCGCGGCCGATGTGCTGGCGGGCGGCGCCGTGGAGCCGCGCGCCATGCTCACCGAGACCTTTGCGTTGGCCGATTTTCCCACGGCGTTCGAAGCGCTTCGCCAGACCACGGATCAATGCAAGATCATGGTTGATCCTTGGGGGTGAACCAGCGCCTTCGGCCTCCCTCTTGCGAGGCAGGCGACGATATCAGCGCTGTACGGAACAGGTACGGTTAGGGCGTGTCGGAAAAGCGCGCGACCGCCGCAAGCGCGAGCGGCTTGATGTGCTGAAGCATCAGCGCAGGCGAGAAGGGCAGCAGCGCCGCCCGCGTAAACGCCGACACGCGCCGCGACATGCCATGCAGCAAACGGCGCAACAGCCGCGTCACATGCGCGTCGAGATCGTCCAGCACGGCGCGGATCTTGGCGATGCGAGCGCGAATGCCGCGCGCTTTCATCAGGCGGCGCAGATCGCCGCCGAGCATCGCGCGCATCGGCACGGTGAGATTATGGCGCGGATCGCGGCTTAAGTGCATGCCGCCGCGTTTGGCGCCTCTGTTGCCGCGCAACGCGGCGCGGATCAGGATGCTTTGCAGCACGCTCTTGGTGAGGCGATCGAGCTTGCGCTTGAACCAGCGCCGGCAGATCAGCGCCGGGGTTTTACCGGCAAAGAGGCTGAGGAAACCGAGCAAGCGCGTGAGCCAAAGACTGACCCAGAGTTCTCTCCGGGTCAGCTTGCGTTCCAATCTTGAGCGCGCGGCTTGGTCCATGCGGTGGAGAATATGCGTGGCGTGGGAGGGGGAGCATTGTTTTGGGTTTATCCCGCGCTGATCGATGTACACCACACCTCGACCGTCATCCTAGGCCAAGCGCCGCGCAGCGGCGCGCGTGCCTAGGACCCATAGACGCTGCCATCGCCATGCTTTCGTCGGTCGTGTTTATGGGTCCTA
>JBEVJO010000057.1:0-3458 GCA_040510175.1 Caulobacterales bacterium | reverse complement strand
GATCCTGAGAATATTTCTTACCAATCGAAGATAGTAAGAAAAACTATCTTCCGCAAGAAAATCATCGCGCCAACTCCTTCAATCCGAACCGGATGAGCTTCGCGGAGTCAGCCCCTTCTCCCGCCGATTTCAGCGCCGCCGCGACGGCATTCGCGGCAATGTCGCGGGAATAGCCGAGATTGACGAGCGCCGAGACGGCATCGGCGACAGGCGTCGGCGCGACGCCATCGCCCAAAGCCTGCTTCAGCCCGATCGTGCCCGAAGCTTCGCCGGCGAAAGCCGGAGCCTTGTTCTTCAATTCGGTGACGATCCGCTCCGCCACCTTCTTGCCGACGCCCGGCGCGCGGCTCACCATGGCAATGTCGCGCAAGGCAATGGCATTGGCGAGGTCGGCCGGCGAAAGCGTCGACAGCACCGCCAGCGCCACCTTGGCGCCGACACCCTGCACATTGTTCATCAGAAGCCGGAACCACTCGCGTTCTAGCGCGGTCTGGAATCCATAGAGCCGGATCATGTCCTCGCGGACATAGGTCTCGATGAACAGTGTGATCGCTTCGCCCGGTCCAGTCAGACCGGCAAGCGTTCGTGACGAGCAATAAGCAACATAGCCGACGCCATGCACGTCGACGATGCAGTGATCCTCATCGATCTCGTCGAGCGTCCCCTTCAGCTTGCCGATCATTTTTCCCCCGCTCGCCCCTCAGCCCGCGAGAGCCGCGAGCCGGCCCTGCGCGCTTTGCCGGTGATGCGCATGACATATCGCGATCGCCAGAGCGTCCGCCGCGTCCTCGGTGTCGAACACGGCCTTCGGCATCAGCACCTTCACCATCATCACGATCTGGTTTTTCTCGCCCTTGCCCACGCCGATCACCGCCTTCTTGACCGCGTTTGGCGCATATTCGGCAACGTTCAAGCCTCCAAGCGCCGGCACCAGCATGGCAATGCCGCGCGCCTGGCCGAGCTTCAGCGTCGCGGTGGCGTCCCGATTGACAAATGTGGATTCGACCGCGGCTTCGTCCGGCGTGTAGATGCGCATCACCTCGACCAGCCCGTCGTGCAGCTGGCAAAGTCTATTTGCCAGCGCCGCCTTCTCGTCGGAGCGGACTGTGCCCGCGGCGACGAAGCGCAGCGAGTTTCCGATCGCCTCGACGACGCCCCAGCCGGTCCGCCTCAGCCCCGGATCAATGCCGATGATTCGAATCGCGCCGCTCATGCCAAAGAATTACTCCCTTTACGGAGTGGCATGCCAGCGAAATGTGAACAAAGCAGAAACGTTCCTGGGGATCAACCCCGGGCGAATGCCGTCTTGAGGAGCAATATCTGGTCCGAAACCGGGCTGCCGCGCCGTGAACCCGCCGCCAGAGGGCCATAGATCTCCTCGTCCATCCGGCGCACCCGCGTCTGCAGCCTCAACGAAAGATCGACGAGTTCGCAAAATTCCTTGGGCAGTTCGATCCAGCCGGCGGTCTCTTGATGCGCCGACGGCGTGTCGAGGCGCACCTTTTCCTTCTCCGACGCCACCTGGTCGCGTGTCATCTCGCCGGAATTGGCTGCGCGCTGCAGAAGCAGCCATGACGCCACCTGCATCAGCCGCGTCGTCAGCCGCATCGATTCGGCGGCATAAAGCGCTGCCGCCTGACGCGACAAACCCTTCGCAGCCGTGCGACCCTTGCCATCAAGATATTCGGCGGCGCGTTCAACCAGCGCCATTCCCTCATTGTAAAGCGGCTTGAACGAATCGGTGAAGACCCGCCGTTCAGTCAACTTCACAGTGTTAGCGGCTTCCTTCGAAACCTCTGTCATACCGGCGCCCCTGCCGTTTTTCTTTATCCGCCAACCGGGTTTTTCTCCCGCCGCGGACAAAGCATCAAGCGAACTCACCCCAAAATGCGCCGGACGAACCCCGTTGGCAAGTTTATGTTTAACGAAGGGTTAACGCGCATATTCAAATAAAAAAAGAGCCGCGGGAGGAGCGGCTCTCAGGAGTCTAACAGGGAGGCGTCAAACAAGGTGGTCCAAACCACTCGGTAAGAATCCAGATCACTGGATAGCCACAGTAATCCCATGTGAAGCTTAACAACACGTTAAAGAGTCAAAGAATCTTTAAGTGGAGTGTGCCACTCTGCGCCAGCTTTAGAGCGCCTCATGGGCGCTCCGGCCTCATGCTCGCTTCAAAACCGGAGATGCGATCCAGGCGAACAGCAGGATTCCCAGGAAGAAGCAGATCGAAGCCGTTGCCGTGATCGGCTCCACGGCAGGATTGCCGTTGAGCACGAAGAACAGCGATACAAGCAAGGTGATGCCGCTCACAGCCGTTAGCCAGAAATGCACCGCGGCGAGACGCGACGCGCCGATTGCCGGGAAAAGATGGTAGAAAAACGCGAAGATCGCCGACATGACCCAGCCGAGAACCATGGTGTGCGCATGCACCGGCATCTGCGAATGATCCTGGCTGATCGCCATGCTCAGGCCCAGCATCATCCCGCAAATCGCGTAAACCAGTGCCAGAACGAAAAAATTACGGGCAGTCCCCTGCATTGCTTCCTCCTCCTAAACCGGCGGACGAAGTCCCTGTCGTCACGTCCCTAACGTCGCCGCCCGCCGTCAACGCAAGCGTAGCACGGCTGCGGCCGATTCGGCTTGACAGATGTTCAGCTAATTGCGTGCCAATTCACGCAATTTGAACTTCTGGATCTTGCCGGTCGATGTCTTCGGAATCTCGGCGAATATCACCGCCTTCGGGCACTTGAAGCGCGCCAGCAACCCCCGGCAGTGCTCAAGAATCTCGGATTCCGTGGCGCTTTTGCCGGGCTTCAATTCGACATAGGCGATGGGCACCTCGCCCCATTTGTCGTCCTGGCGGGCGACGACTCCGCAGGCCGCGACCGCCGGATGCTTGTAGAGCGCGTCCTCGACCTCGATCGAAGAGATGTTTTCCCCACCCGAAATGATGATGTCCTTGGAGCGGTCCTTGAGCTGCAGATAGCCGTCCGTATGCATGACGCCCAGGTCCCCCGAATGGAACCAGCCGCCGAAAAACGCCTCGTCTGTCGCCTCCGGGTTCTTCAGATAGCCCTTCATGACGATATTGCCGCGGAACATCACCTCGCCGATCGTTTCCCCATCGAACGGCGTTTCCTGCATGCTCTCGGGATCCATCACCGTTAGACCTTCGAGCGCGGCATAGCGCACGCCCTGCCTCGCTTTCTTAGCCGTGCGTGGACCGCGCTCCAGCGCGTCCCATTCCGAATGCCATTCGTTGACGACGGCAGGGCCATAGGTTTCGGTCAGCCCGTAAAGATGCGTGACGGCGAAACCGGCATCCGCCATGCCGGCCAACACCGCCTCTGGCGGCGGCGCGGCGGCGGTGTTGAAGGTCACCGTCTGCGGAAAGTCGCGCTTATCCCCGTCCGGGGCGTTGATCAACGTCGACATCACGATCGGCGCGCCGCACAGAT
>JBEVJO010000056.1:0-2771 GCA_040510175.1 Caulobacterales bacterium | reverse complement strand
TTGAAGGCGAAGCCGGCGCAGATCGCGATCGTGGTCTTCGGATCGAAGCGATAGGCCGGGTCGAAGTCCGGCACATATTCGTTGCGCGCCGAAAACATGGGCACTTCCATGTCCGAATCGATGCCGAACGCTTCGCGCGCGGTGATCTTCTTGTCCGGCGCGAGGGAGAGCAGGGCGTCGGCGGCGTCAGTCATGTTTTTCGTTCTTCGGGACAAAGCTGAAATCCCCGCCAAAAGGCGGCTGGCGGCTGGGTTACGCCCTTAACATGGCGGCTTCAATGCGAAGGTCCAATGTTTTCTGCTGGATCGGCGTTTTGCGGCGTCTTTGGCCGCAGGCTTTAAGCTAGGCCGGCGGTCTTGAGGACCTGATAGGCCTTGATGACGCGGTTCAGCTTTTCCTCCGCCGAACGGTCGCCGCCGTTCGAATCAGGGTGGAAGCGCTTGATCAGCTCTGCATAGCGGAGCCGGATGGCGCGGGAATCCGCTTCTTCGTCCAGTGCGAGTTCTTCTAAAGCCGTCATTTGCACCCTGTTCAGCCTGCGCTCGGGCTCCGGGCGAGCCGGACGAGCGCCCGGTCTGCGCGGCAAAATCCCGTAGGGATCCTGAACCTTAGCTGGATCGATGTTGACGCCGCGCGCGGCCGCCGACTCTCGTGACATGTTATCGGCCTGCATCGACCAGGTTGGCCGGTGGCCAGTGCGCGCCGATTCGGCGAAGGACTGATATTCCTGGTCGTCCATGCCTTGGAAGAAGTTCCAGCTTCGGTTGTAATCGGCGGCATGAGACACACAAAACCAGTAATATTCGTTAAGGTTGGTGCGCGATCTCGGGGCCCGGGAGGTCGCAGCGCGCTTGCAACCCTCGGCGTCGCAAGTCTTTTCTTCAGGCGCTTCGACTTTTGCCTTAGCTTTGGGTTTGGCGCGTGCAGACGCCTCATCCGCCGGCGGCTTGATGCGGATGTCGACGAACTTGGGGCGATAAGCGAAATCTCTGGCCATTGCCTACTGAGTATGAGGAGCGAACATGAACGGCACAAGCTCAGTTACTGAACCAGGGCCGATTGCGCGCTCCATGCGGGAGAAGCTCGAATCAATCTTCGCCCCGATCCGATTAACGATCCTTGACGAATCCAGCCGTCACGCAGGTCACGCAGGGGCGAAACGCGACGATGGCGGCGCGGGTGAAACCCATTTTCGTGTGGAGATCGTCTCAGCCGCATTTAACGGCATGAAGCGCGTGGCGCGTGAACGATCTGTGCAAAAGGCTTTGGCCGCAGAAATCGAGATGGGCGTGCACGCGCTGTCTGTAAAGGCCATGGCGCCAGGTGAGTAGATAAAATCGAATCTGCAGACATGAAAAAGAGGCGGCGAAGTGCGTCGCCGCCTCTCTCTCGCTGCGCCGGCCCGGCGCAATAAGCGTTGAGGCTTATTGCGGCACTGGCTCAGGCGCCGGAGCGATTTCCGCCGCCGGCGGCGTCGCCGGCGTCAGATTCAGTGCACCCGGTTGAACGGGCTCGCTCGTTGCCGGCGGCTGTGGCGTCGCCTCCGGCGCGCCAAGCAATGGTGTAGCGGGCGCCGATCCAATTACGGCTGGATCAGTCGCCACAGGCGCCGGAGCGGTTGGCGCGGGATTGGGAGCGCCTTGCCAGTAAGTCGGCGGCAAGGCGGCGTCCAAATTATCATCGGTCGTTGGATCGACCGCAGCGGCCGATTTCGCGATCGGCGATTTAGCCGGCGCTGCCTTAACAGCCTTAGCGACGGGGTTCGCAGGAACCGCAGCGGGGGCCTTTGCAGCTGGCGGCGTAGCCGCTGTCGCCGACCCGGTGCTGGCAGTTTCTTCGACGGGTGCGGTCGCAGCGCCAGCTCCCCCGGTAATCCCAGTTTGCGCCGCTTGCGAGTTCGCGAGATTACGCTGCATCTCGGCATTCATCGGATCAAGGCTGGCAGCGCCAGCGGCGCCCGCGGCGCCAGAATTCAACGCCTGCTCGGTCGCAGAAGCGGGTTCTCGCGGAGCAGAATTATTGTTGCTGGTGACCGCCATCGCGACACCGGCAATGACCAGCGCTACAGCCGCGCCGCCGAGCCACAGGCCCTTTTTTGAGCGGTGTTCGGTTGTCGCCGTTTTCGCGTCAAACATCGCCCCGGACGAAGCGTCCTTTTCATACTTCGACCACGCGGCGTCCTGCGCTTCATTATCCAACCGTGGATCCGCAGCGGCGGCGTCGCTGTAGCGCGCCCAGACGTCGTCGCGATCTTCTTTGCTAATACGATCATGGTCAGGCTCGACCCACATTTCACCACGTTCATTGGCGTTTGCGGCGTCGGATTGTGACGGAAATGCGTTCGGATCCACGCGCCTGTTAAAGCGGGGATCATCGTTTTCGCCGGGAAAGAAATCCGCAGAAGGATTATTGATTTTGCGAGCATTCGCCATGGTTTTCCTCCAAATCATCAGTGTCTGTGGGAAAGGAACGCCCGCATTCCGGCATGGTTCCAATCTTGGTTGATGCTTGGTTGCCGCGCTCGGTGCGTACACGTGCTTTGTGTGCGGGAGCGCATTCGTCCTGAAACCACTTACGATAAGCGAAAAGCGCACGCCGAAGCGCGCGCGGAAGGCGCGTTGGGCCGGCGCAAATTGAACGACGCAGATCAGCCGGACCGCTCGATCAGCACGTCGTTCGCCGCCAGCGTATCGGCCTCGGTGCGCAAGATCGCGGACAGCAGATGCGGGTGATCTTTGTTCAGCCCCGAAGGCTCGATCATCATGCGCGCG
>JBEVJO010000055.1:0-11574 GCA_040510175.1 Caulobacterales bacterium | reverse complement strand
TGATCGCCACAACCGAACCTTTGCACCATGTTCCCGAACGCCGAGCGCTTTTGGACGTGCTGACCTGCGTGCGGGAAAAAACCACTTTGGATGATGCCGGCCGTTTACTGGCGGCGAATGCCGAACGCTGCTTGAAGGCGCCGCGCGAAATGCAGCGCCTCTATGCAGACGCGCCGGAGGCGATCAGCGAAACGGCGCGCTTCGTCAAAGGCGTGACCTTTTCTCTCAGCGATCTTTCCTACGAATATCCCGACGAAACCGTGGCAGGCTATTCCAATGCGCAAGAGGCGCTGGAGGCTTTGTCCTGGGCCGGCGCGCACAATCGCTACCCAAATGGGATTCCGCCCAAAGTATATAATACACTGACGCGTGAATTGGGAATCGTCGCGGAACTACAATACGCTGCGTACTTCCTCACCGTGGCGGACATTGTAAATTTTGCCAAAACCCGTGAGCCAGCTATTCTCTGTCAAGGCCGCGGTTCGGCCGCCAATTCCAGCATCTGCTATTGCCTTGGCGTCACAGAAGTGAATCCGGCGGAGAACGAACTTTTGTTCGATCGCTTCATCTCCACCGAGCGTAACGAGCCGCCCGACATCGACGTCGATTTCGAGCACGAGCGGCGCGAGGAAGTGATCCAGTATGTCTATGGGAAATATGGACGAGATCGCGCCGCGCTCGCCGCGACCCTGATCCGCTATCGCGGCCGCAGCGCCATTCGCGATGTCTGCAAGGTGTTTGGCTATTCGGAAGACCGCATCGCCGCTTTGTCCAAGACGCAGCAATGGTGGTCGGACAATGTCACGCCGGAGGATTTGCAGAGTTTAGGCCTAGACGCGCGTGACGGACGTTTGATGCAATGCCTAAAGCTGGTGAAAGAATTGCGCGGTTTCCCGCGTCATCTGTCCCAGCATGTCGGCGGCCTCGTCATCACGCGCGAACGCCTGGACGATGTTGTGCCCATCCAGAACGCCGCCATGGAAGAACGCACCGTGGTCGAATGGGATAAGGATGATCTGCAGGCGCTGAAGATTTTGAAGGTCGACATTCTGGCGTTGGGCATGCTGACCTGCCTGCGCAAAGCATTCGCGATGATCGAGACGCATTATCCCGATTGGGATCATGATGCGCCAAACCGCAAACTCGATCTCGATACGCTGCCCAAGGAAGACCCGCGCGTCTATGCGATGCTGCAGCGCGCCGATTCGCTCGGCACGTTCCAGGTTGAAAGCCGGGCGCAGATGTCGATGCTGCCGCGTCTGAAGCCGGAAAAATTCTACGACCTTGTGATCGAAGTGGCGATCGTTCGGCCCGGCCCCATCCAGGGCGGCATGGTGCATCCTTATTTGAAGCGTAAGCAGGGGCTGGAGCCCATTACCTATCCCTCCAAGGAATTGGAGGCAGTTCTGGAGCGCACGCTCGGTGTGCCCCTTTTTCAGGAACAGGCGATGCAGATCGCCATTGCCGGCGCCGGCTTCACGCCTCCCGAGGCCGACAAATTGCGCCGCGCCATGGCGACCTTCCGGCGCGTCGGCACGATCAGCCAATTGCGCGACAAATTCATCGAAGGGATGCTCGCTAGAAACTATACTCTGGAGTTTGCCCGGAGCTGCTTTGGACAGATCGAGGGCTTCGGTGAATACGGTTTTCCGGAGAGCCATGCCGCCAGTTTCGCTTTGCTGGTCTATGCGTCGGCCTGGGTCAAATGCCACTATCCGGATGTCTTCGCGGCGGCTTTGTTGAATTCACAGCCCATGGGCTTTTATGCTCCGGCGCAGATCGTACGAGACGCCCAGGAACATGGCGTGGAAGTACTCGCGCCGGACGTCAATCATGCGGATTGGGATAATTCGCTCGAGTGGGATGTCCGTATCGCAGCCGAGCATCTCAATCCGCGTCATTCGGAAATGTACGAGGATATTCTCACCGATCACGCGGTGCGGATCGGCTTCCGGCAGGTTGGCGGCTTGAAGCAAGACGAAATTGAAGCGCTCATGAAGCATCGGGGCAATGGGTACGATTCCTTGCGCGATGTTTGGCTACGGGCAGGGCTTTCGGAAGCGTGCATCGAAGCCTTGGCTGATGCGGATTGTTTCCGCTCGTTGGGTTTGGACCGGCGCGAAGCGCTGTGGGCGGCGCGCGGCCTCAATCGCGTCGGCGGACAGGATAATCTGCCGCTGTTCACGCGCGTGTCGGACCCGACGCAGGAGCCGGACTTCGCGTTGCCGCCAATGCCGATCGGTGAGCATGTGGTGGAGGATTATCGCACCTTGCGTCTGTCGCTGAAGACGCATCCGGCAGCTTTGCTGCGCTCAGAGCTGGCGGCGCGGCGCGCGATCCCGGCGCAGGATCTGGCGAACATGCGCGACGGCCAATTGGTGCGCGTTTGCGGGCTGGTGCTGGTGCGCCAGCGGCCGGGCACAGCCTCGGGCGTGATCTTCATGACGCTGGAGGATGAAACCCATATCGCCAATGTGGTGGTGTGGCCGCGCGTGTTTGAGCGTTTCCGCACAGAAGTTCTGGGCGCGCGCCTCTGCGCCGTCGATGGCAAGGTGCAGACCGAACGTGGCGTCATCCATGTGGTGGCGAACCGGCTCTGGGATTACAGCCCGCTTCTGGCGCGGCTGTCCTTGGCGCAATTCGAAAACCAGACTGCGAACGCCGACGAAGTGCGCCGCCCGGGCGCCGACGCGCGCACCCATCCGCGCAATGTGAAACTGGATTTGTCCTATGCTCCGGCTGAAAAGGTGATGCCGAAGGGCCGCAATTTTCACTGAATGTGCATGCTTGCTTTGCGGGTTGCCCACAACCATCTCTAAGCCTTGGCCCGCATTGCGGCGCAAGCAATTGGATTTTCGATTAATTCCGAATGCGCGATAAGACCATGCCGGTTCCCCTGCGAGGCTAAGCCGCATCACGCCAGCGCCACGCCTGTGTAAGCTTGACCCGGACCCCAAAAGCGCCGCAATTGTGCCGCCCGAGGAGGCTCTTTGCAGCCCTTGACGGACCAGTGCGCGGCGCAGGCCGTGCAATCGAAAAGGGTCCATTAGCCCGTGCAGACAGGACGGAATGTGACATTCGACATTGCGCAAGAGGCGCACCGGCTCACCTCGGATCTGCAGCGCGCCCGGCCCAAAGTTGTTTGGACCGATTTTGCGTTAACGACCGTCGCCACCTACGCCGGGCTCGCAATCGCCGTTTTGGCGGACGGCGCGCTGCTGCGTCTTGCCGGGGCATTGTTGAGCATCGTGGCGCTCTATCGCGGCGTCAGCTTTATTCATGAGATCACGCATCTGCGCGCCAGCCACGTGCCGGGCTTTAAATTCGCCTGGAACGCGGTGTTCGGTGTGGTGTTTTTGACGCCCTCGCTCTTCTACGAAGGCGTCCATAATCTGCATCACATCAAAACCCGTTACGGCACCATCCGCGATCCGGAATATCTGCCGCTGTCGCATCGCGGGTTCATCGACATCTTTGTCTTTGTCGCCATCGCGGCCTTGGCGCCGCTTGGCGGCTTTTTGCGCTTCGGCATTCTTGGCCCCTTGTCGTTCGCGATTCCGGCTTTTCGGAAGACCGTGATTGCGAACTTTTCATCGCTCACCATCAATCCAGACTTCCGCCGCGAGGATCTGTCCTTTGCGAAGAAGCCGGCATGGCTGGCGCAAGAGATCGCCGCCTGGATCTGGAGCTGGGCGATGGTTGCGATCGTTTGGTCGGGCGGCGGCGGCGCGCGCGCCGTGCTCACAGGCGCCGTGTTGATGTCGGTGGTCGCGGTGGTCAATCAGGTCCGCACATTGGTCGCGCACGCCTGGACCAATGAGGGCGAGCAGATGAGCGTAGCCGAGCAATTGCGCGACACGCTGAATGTGCCGCCGCCGGACTGGACTTCGCTGATCTGGGCGCCGGTGGGCTTGCGCTATCACGCCCTGCACCATCTGCTGCCCGGCATTCCGTATCACAATCTGGGGGAGGCGCACCGGCGCTTGCTCGCAAGCCTCCCGGCCGATTCAGATTATCATTACGTGCAGGCGCGCGGGCTCGCGCCTGCTTTGGGCGCATTGTTCGGGCGGGTCGCCAATGCGCGTAAAACCGGGCCACGGTCGTGGCGGGCGTTGTGACCGATCCAGCCGCTGCCGGGGAAGCGCGCCTGGACATCGAGCCGATCTTTCGGCGGATTCTCAAGAATGCCGGCAAGCTGCTGGGCGGACGTGCGGTCAATGGCGTTCTGAGCCTGGCCTTTCTTGCCTTGGCCGCGCGGGCGCTTGGCGTCGAGGCGTTCGGCGTGCTGGTGCTCATTCACGCTTTCGCACAATTGCTTGGCGAAGTGCTGACCTTCCAATCCTGGCAAACCGTTTTGCAATATGGCGCCACGCCGCTGGCGCAGGGCCGGCCGCAGACTCTGCACACTGTCATTCGTTTCACGGCGATGCTCGACGTTTTAAGCGGCTTGTTCGGTGTTTTGGTTGGCGCCGCTCTGGCGATGACGTTCGGCGACAAGCTGGGCTGGAGTCCGTCCGACAGCCCGCTGGCCGCGCTTTACACCGTGACGATACTGGTCATGGCGGCGTCCACGCCGCTGGGCCTGTTGCGCCTGTTTGACCGCTTCGATGTGGTGGCCGGGCAAGTCGTTGTCGGCGCCATCGTCCGTCTGGTTGGCTGCGGCATCGGCTATCTTCTGCATTTGCCGCTGTCCTTTTTTCTGGTCATCTGGGCGGTCGCTGAATTCGCCGGTTTTTTGGCGCTGGTGATCGGCGTTTCGTCCGAAATGAAAAAGCGTGGGTTGCTCGAGGGCTTCAAGCTGTTCGGTCCAGTCTCTATTGGTCAGCCGGGTGTTTGGCGCTTCGCCTGGGCCACCAATTTCAACACCACATTGGGCGCCGCGTTCACGCATGTGATCACACTGATGGTCGGCGCCTTTCTGGGGCCGGCGCAATCGGCGCTTTGGCGCGTCGGCTGGCAGGTCTCCAACGCCATCGCTAAGCCTGCCAAATTGCTGACCCCGGCTTTGTATCCGGAATTCGCGCGGCTGCGGGCGAGCCAGGGCGAACATACGATGTGGCGGCTGACCCGGCGCATCGCCTTGGCGGCCGGCGGGGTCGGCGCGATCCTTTTGGCAATTTCCTTATTCGCCGGACCGATTTTGCTGAAAGTCATTATGGGGCCGGACTTTGTCGGCGCCGCAGGGGTTATGAGCTGGCAAATAGCGGCGGTCGTAATCGGCCTTTTTGCCTTGCCGTTGGAGCCCCTAGTGATATCGCTAGGCCATGCGACGGCGGCGTTGCGCGTTCGCATCGTGATTGCGCTTGCCTTTGTCGCGGCCCTTCCGCCATTGATCGTCAATTTTGGGATCAACGCGGCGGGCGCGGGGCTTGTGGCGGCGACCTTTGCCCTTTCATTGGGACTTTTCTGGTTGGCGACTCGACCCAGCATGCGGGCCTCAAAAATAGACCAGGCGAGCGATTCCTGCTCGCAATTAGGAAATTAGCGAGATGACCCCCACCATTACGGCGGCGGATCGGCGCGTAAGGCTGGCGGATTTCGCCACGCTCACGGAGGCGCTGGATTTCGCCGCGCAGGGTGAAACCGGAATCAATTTCTATGAAGGCCGCGGCAAGCTGGTTTTGGCTATGCCGTACAGCGTGCTGCGCACAGAGGCGCAAGCGCTCGCTGGCCGGTTATTGTCCTTAGGTCTGGCGCCCGGCGACCGCGTCGGCCTGATCGCCGACACCAGCCCGGATTTCGTGCGAGCGTTTTTTGCCTGCCAATATGCTGGGCTCGTGCCGGCGCCGATGCCCTTACCTGCCGCTTTGGTCGGCAAGGAGGCCTACACAATACAGATTGCCCGGATGCTTAGCGCCGCTGGCGCAGCCGCGGCCTTCGGCCCGGTGGAATTCCAAGAATGGCTGGAAGCGGCCGGGCAGGAGGCTGGGGTCCGCTTTGTGCAGCGCCTGGATGCCTTGCCCGAAAGCAGCGGCGCGCCGCTGCCGGAAATAACGCCCGACCAGATGTGCTATTTGCAGTTTTCCTCGGGCAGCACGCGGTCGCCGACCGGCGTGGTGGTGACCCATCGCGCGTTGATGGCGAACGCACGCGGCATTACGCGGGATGGGCTGAAAGTTGTTGCAGCCGATCGGGCTTTGTCCTGGCTGCCATTATACCACGACATGGGGCTGGTCGGATTTTTGCTCAGCCCGTTGTCGTGCCAGATGACGATTGACCTGCTCCCAACCTCGGGTTTTGTACGCCGGCCGTTGCTCTGGCTTGATCTCATGTCACGCAATCGCGCGACAATCTCCTACAGCCCAACATTCGGGTACGAATTGGCCGCGCGCCGCTTCCACGGCGCCGAAGAGTTTGACCTCTCGGCATGGCGGGTCGCCGGCATTGGCGGCGACATGGTGCGCCCCGGCCCCCTCGAAGAATTCAGCAACGCATTTGAAAAGGTCGGCTTCAAGCGCACTGCTTTTGTGCCGAGCTACGGTATGGCGGAAGCGAGCCTCGGTTTGACCATGGCGCCGCTGGAAGTTGGCATCCGGACAATCAGCGTCGATATCGATCGCATGGAGCGCGATGGCATTGTCGTAGCGCCCCAAAGCGGCGCGCGGCAGCGCAGCTTCGTTTCCTGCGGGCTGATTTTTCCAGAGCACAGCCTGGAAGTGCGCGATGAATCCGGCGCCGTTTTGCCGGAACATCGCGTCGGCAAGATTTTCGTGCGCGGGCCGAGCCTGATGCGCGAATATTTCGGCCAGGAAGAAGCGACAAACGCGGTTATGCGCGACGGCTGGCTGGACACCGGCGATCTCGGGTTTTTGGATCAAGGTGAAATCGTGATCACCGGCCGCGCCAAGGACCTGATGCTGCTGAACGGCCGCAATGTCTGGCCGCAGGATATCGAGTGGACGGCTGAAACCAGCGTGGCCGGGCTACGCACCGGTGACGTCGCGGCGTTTTCGGTGGTTGAGGATGACAATTCGGAGCGTGTGGTGGTGCTGGTACAGTGCCGCAGTCGCGACGAAGAGGTGCGCCGCCGCATCCGTGAGGGAGTGACGGGCGTTATGCGCGCGCGCCATGGCCTGGACGTACAGACCTATTTGGTTGGCCCGCACGCGCTGCCGCAGACATCGTCCGGCAAATTGAGCCGTACTCGCGCCCGCACGATGTTCGAAAGCGCTGCTTTCGACCTGACGGATTCCTGAGTGACCAAGCCGCTCGTCGCCGTTACCGGCGCGTCTGGCTTTTTGGGCCGGCAGCTCGTCCCGGCTTTGTCGGCCGAGGGGTTTAGCATCCGGGCGCTAATCCGGCGCGATCCCGTGCATCCGCTTTGGCGCGGCCTTGAGCCCGAGAT
Source organism: Caulobacterales bacterium (assembly GCA_040510175.1). Taxonomy (GTDB): domain Bacteria; phylum Pseudomonadota; class Alphaproteobacteria; order Caulobacterales; family Aquidulcibacteraceae; genus JBEVJO01. The sequence continues at coordinate 4,229 of JBEVJO010000055.1, read as the reverse complement.
CGTCATTGGTGATCTGGAGACTGACGACAGCCTCGAACGCCTCTGTGACGGTGCGGTTGCTGTGGTGCATGGCGCGGCGCTGATAAAGGCAAAGTCGCGCCGCCATTTCGATGCGATCAATACGCTGGGCGCCGAGCGGGTGGCCCGCGCAGCAGACCGGGGAGGCGCATCTCGGATGGTGCTGATTTCCAGCCTCGCCGCGCGCGAACCGCATCTGTCGGATTACGCGCACAGCAAAAGACAGGCAGAGAACGCGGTGCGCGCCGTCATGGGCGAGCGTCTGTGCGTCGTCCGTCCGCCGGCGCTCTATGGTCCAGGCGACCGCGAAACGCTGCAATTGTTCCAAGCAGCCAGCCGCAGCCCAATCGTCCCGGTGTTTAGTCCGGCGGCGCGAATCGCTTTGATGCACGTCCAGGATGCAGCCCGGCAGATCGCGTTCCTGACCGCCGCGTCTGCGCATCGCTCCCATGCGACTTTGTCGGATGACCGGCCCGGCGGCTATAATTGGCTAGAAATTGTGCAGAGCGCCTCGCGGGCCGTTGGCAAGGCGCCAAAAGTCACGCCTTTGCCCGGAGCAGTCCTAACAGTCGCTGGATTGGCGGGGTCGGTGAGCCGCTTGTTTGGAGCGGCGCCGATATTAACCATCGGAAAAAGCAGGGAATTGCGTCATCTTGATTGGAGCGTTCGTCCCGAAGAGCAGTGCTTTGACTTGCCAAAGCCATTCTTCCCCTTAAATGACGGGCTCGCGGAAACGGCAGCTTGGTACATTAAAGCCGGCTGGCTTCGCGCTCCGTCAGCCTGACATGCTGGCCAAAAAAAGCGCGTAATCTCGAGGCCAACTGTGTCAGTGATGTTTAAATTCGCGAAAATATTTGTAACACTAATAGAAGATGCCTAGCGTCTTGGTGGGACGGACAGGGGAATATGAGCTCAGCGGTTGATGATCTGACGCTGCACGAAATACGGCGTGCGGCGGAGCGAGTTCTTGGCCGGCCCGTCAGCGTAACGCCGGAGTCCGATATCGCGCGGGATCTCGATATCGATTCTCTGACATTGATGAACATAGTGATGGAGCTGGAGGATCGGTTCGACATTTCGATTCCTCTAGAACGTATGGTAGTGGTCCAAACCGTGGGGGACCTTGCAGCTATGTTAAGAGAGCTGCGGGCGAGGGGAAGAGACTGAGAATGGGGATTCTTAAAAAGCACATCGGGGTAATCGAGGCCCATGCTGAACTGAAGCGCCTCGGCGCTGACCCGTTCGGCGTGCGTTTCGACGCCATGCACTCCCCGACCGTCGGCGAGCTTAACGGCAAGCGCATCATCCTGCTCGGCGCCAACAATTATCTCGGTATGTCGTTTGACCCGGAATGCGTTGAAGCGTCCATCGACGCTGTCCGCAAATGGGGCACCGGCACCACCGGTTCGCGTATCGCCAACGGCAGCTTCCAGGGTCACCTGGAAATGGAAACCGCGCTTGCACGCTTCTTCAAGCGCAAGCACGCCATGGTGTTCACCACCGGCTACCAAGCCAATCTCGGCGTCCTGTCCGCTTTGGTCGGACGCGGCGACCATCTCATTCTCGACGCCGACAGCCACGCCAGCATCTATGACGGCGCGCGCCTCGGCACGGCGGAAGTCATTCGTTTCCGGCACAACGATCCGGAAGATCTTTACAAGCGGCTCCGCCGTCTGGAAGGCGTGCCCGGCGACAAACTGATCGTCGTCGAAGGCATCTATTCCATGCTGGGCGACATCGCGCCGCTGAAGGAAATCGTCGAAGTGAAGAAGAAGACGGGCGCTTATCTGCTCGTCGACGAAGCGCACTCGATGGGCGTGCTCGGCGAAGGCGGCCGCGGTCTGGCGGAAGTCGAAGGCGTCGAAGACGACGTCGACTTTGTCGTCGGCACGTTCTCCAAGAGCCTCGGCGCTATTGGCGGCTTCTGCGTTTCCAACGAAGACGATTTTGACGTCCTGCGCGTCGTCAGCCGTCCTTACATGTTCACCGCATCTTTACCGCCCGCCGTCGTGGCGTCGGCGCGCAAAGCGCTGGACCGCACGGAAAAAGACCACGCGTTGCGCGCGCGCCTCATGAGCAATGCGCGGCGGCTCTATGATGGTTTGACCGGTTTGGGCTTCAATCTCGGACCGAGCGCCAGCCCGATCGTTGCCGTCGTCATGCCGGATTTGCCGACGGCCATCGGCATGTGGAATGCGTTGCTCGACGCTGGCGTCTACGTCAATCTGGCCATGCCGCCCGCAACGCCGACCAACCACCCGCTGCTGCGCTCCAGCGTCACCGCCGCGCACTCGGAAAAGCAGATCGACGAAGTGCTCGAGATTTTTGCCTGGGTCGGTAAAAATTTTGGCGTCTTGCCGAGCCGCGGAGCGCAACGCGCCCTCGACTAGTCACGGTCGCGGTGCGCGCCACAAACGCCACAGGATCGTTGGCGCAATCAACACCGGAAAGCGTTCGCTTAGACGCGTCACGGGTATCGGCACGCCGGTATGCCGTTCGACTTTCCACGCCGCGTAACGCGCGGCGCCTTCGAACGTGAAGGCCGCCTTGAACAGCCGCGCTGCGTTCAACGCCTTGCCCCAGAATTGCCGCCATCCCCAGGCGCTGCGCAGACGCTTACGCTCGGCCGCGCTTAGGGCGGGCTGCAATAGTGTGCTGTCCGAACTGAAGCGGACGCCGCCGCTGTTCCATGCGAGCGGCAGCAAGGACTCGTAACGCGCATTGTTGCCGCTCAGAATATGCTTGGCGCGGCCAGGCTTTTCGAAGCGAAGCTCTGCCTGATAGGTCGCCCGGAATAGCGCGTTCCAATAGTCTTCTGCGGCGCCGCGCTCCGGTCCGTGCAGCGCGGCGAAGCGCGCCGCTGTCTGCATTGCATTCGCTACAGCGCTTTCGACGGCCGATGTAGTCTGAGTATCGGCGGACCATACGAGCGCGGCCGGTTGCGTGAAGCGCGACCAGATCGTGGTGTCGGTCTTGTCGCCTGCCGCCGCCGCGCCGAATACCGACAATGGCATCGTGGCCACTTTGATTCGTAGCGTTGCACCCTGCGCTGTGACCTCGTGATAACTCACTTCGGGCCAGAGGAATTTTTCCGCGAACCCATGCAGCCCTTTGCGATGCGGGCCAGGTGTCAGCAGATAAAAATCGATCACGCCGTCTAGCGATCCGGTACGCAAATTCGAGCCATAGAATAACGCCGCGCCGGCGCCGCGCTGGGTCGCCAGAACGCGCGCCGCTTCGATGACAGGGGCTGGCGCGGCCGCCGCCAATTCGGCGCGCGCGAAGGCGATGAGGTCAGGGCTCACGGAACCACGAAGCGCAGCGCAGCGCCGGGCCGCAATGTCAGATCGCCGCCGGGATAGCGTTCGCCGTCGAGGATGAAGTCACCGCTCAAATTCAGCTGCAACATTTTCGGCGTACGATGCATATAACCAGCGCGCTCCAGCCAGCGCGCTTCGGCTCCGTTGAGAATAAAGGGCAACGCCAACGCCAGGTTTTTGGGCGGCGCCGTTACGGCTAAAGTCTTCATGCCGTTGCGCGGTAGGCCAAAGGGGCGCACGCCCATTGGCATTTGCTTTAGGCCCGTCGCCATCAGCAGATAGAGCGCCTGCGTTTGGCGCGCCTGATCGTCATATTGCACGGCGATGTTCTCGCCGGCGCGCCAGGAATTGTCGTTCGATCCGAACAGCGTTTGCCAGAACGTGCCCATCGCGGTCGTCACGATGGCCAAATTGCCGAACAGTCCTTTTTTATGCTCGTCCTGCGCCAGTTGCGTTGCGCGGGAGAACGCGGCGGCGCCCCACAAAAAGCCGCGCAGCTCCGGCGCGTCGGAGCCGGGCCGCAAAATTTCGATCGGCGTGCGCTGGCGCTCGCCGCCCATGGTCGCGGCTTTGAGCGCATCGTCCAGTGTCCAGCGCTTCGGCACGCCGAGATCTGTGGCGAGCACGTTGGTCTTGCCGGCGGGAAGAATTGCGTATCTCAAGAAGCGCCCGGCGAAGTGTTGGGGCGCGCGGGTGATCACTTCGCGCACGGTGCCGTCGCCGCCGTCGATCACCAATAGCTTGACGTCGTTGCGCGCGAATTCGGCGAGGCTTTGGTCAAGCGCATCGGTATTTTCCGGCGCGGCGCTCAGGACGCCGTGGCTCGGGATGGAAGACGTCTTGCCGGCTTTGTTTTGATGGCTCCGCGCATTGATGATGAGCCCAGTCAGG
>JBEVJO010000054.1:0-11952 GCA_040510175.1 Caulobacterales bacterium | reverse complement strand
TAGTCGACGATCCACCAGCAATTGCGGATGTCGTGTTTGTAGCCTTCGATCAAGCACTCATAAATATTGCCCTCATCCAGCTCAGCATCGCCCATCAGGGCGATCATGCGGCCGGCGTCCGCTTCGGCCATTTGTCCGTGGGCGATCAAATAATCTTGAACCAAACTAGCGAAGGCCGTGACGGCGACGCCAAGACCAACCGAGCCCGTCGAGAAATCGACCGGGATCCGGTCCTTGGTGCGGCTGGGATAGGATTGCATGCCCCCGAAGCCGCGGAAATTCTCGAGCTGCTCGCGGCTCTGGCTCCCGCGCAGATAATGGGCGGCGTGGAGGACCGGGCCGGCATGGGGCTTCACCGCGACCTTGTCTTGCGGTCGCAACGCATGGAAATAAAGGGCCGCCATAATCGCGGTGATCGAGGCGCAGCTGGCCTGGTGGCCGCCGACCTTCAGGCCATCGCGGCTATCGCGCAGGTGATTTGCGTTATGGATGGTCCAAGAGGATAGCCAGCGCAGACGCGCATCCAGCGCCTCCAAATTCTGGATCAGGTCCGCTTCGGCGGTTTTAATGTCGTCAGCCATTGGCGCTCGCTCCCGTGAGGGGCGATACATACCCTTCGGCGCAACATATTTCCTTGCTATTTCGAGCGATTAGTGCACATATATCGGCATATAACTTAAGTTTTTTGAATAATGTTAGCATATTATGCCAAGTATCGATTTAGACGCAGCAGATTTGAGAATACTGCAATGTTTGCAAGAGGACGGCCGCATCACCAACGCCGAGCTTTCTGAAAAGGTCGGTCTATCGCCTAGCCCATGCTTGCGCCGGGTCCGCCAGCTGGAAGCCGCCGGCATCATCAAAGGATATGTCGCGCTGGTTGATCCGAATGCGCTAGGGCTGTCCGTGACGGCCTTTATCCGTGTACGTCTTGGGCGTCAGGACGATCAGCATCTGGCGATCTTCGAAAAGGCTGTCGCGGATATGCCGGAAGTGCTGGAGTGCTATCTGATGACCGGCGAAAGTGATTACCAGCTGCGGGTCGTGGTTCCGTCGCTACAGGAATATGAAGATTTCCTGCGCGGCAAGCTCACCGGCATTCCTGGCTTATCCGAAGTGACGACCAGTTTTGCGCTGCGACCGGTTGCCTATCGCACGGCGCTTCCACTTTAATAGCGGAAGGGTTAAGCGCTTTTTTGAAGGGCGGTGTTTGCGGGCCCGGTTTTTGAAGCGTGTTTTTTAGACACCTTTACTCGACGTCGTTTTGCTTGGCCAAGGCGACCGCCAGCGCTCGTTCCGCCTCCGCGTTCATCGGCTTCGCCCTTTCGCCCCGTTCTTTCAGCGGTTCTGGCCGGACGGTGCGCACTTTCATCAGATCGCGTCCTGCGTACATGCCGCCTTGCTGCTGGATCACCAAGCGCTCCGCATCGCGCCGGCGCACGTCGTCTTCGACCTCGACGGCGCGATCGGGCGGCACGCCCAAACCTTCCAGTGCCTGACGGCCGAACTCGAAAGCGCTCTCCACCGTTTCGCGAATAAAGTAATCGACGTTGCGCTCCATCAGGGCCAGCGCATGCTGTCGGTCATAGGCGCGTACATACACCTTCGCCAAAGGGAAGTGCGTTTGTACGAGGTCGACAATTTCCAGCGCCGCCTGCTGATTGTCGACGCAGACACAGATCAAACGCGCCCGCCCAGCGCCGGCCGCATGCAAAACATCCAATCGGCGTCCATCACCGAAATAAACGCGGGAGCCAAACTTCGCGGCTGACTCTATCATCTCAACATCGTCATCAATAATCGTCATAGACACGCCCTCGGCGGAAAATACCTGAGCGACGATTTGCGCAAATCGGCCGAAGCTGATGATCAACACATCGCCGTCCGCATCTGCGAAATCCTCTTCGATTTCCTGCTTGGTGCGCACTTTGGAGAGGATTCCTTCCAGCGCAGCCGCCACTAAAGGCGCGATCATCATGGTGAGCGCGCCCAGGGCCGACAAAAGCGCGGCGCTCTGGCTGTCGAACAGCGCCGCCGACACGCCAATAGGTATCAGCACAAACGAAAACTCGCCCGCTGAGCCGAGCAATACGCCGGCGCGCAACGCGTCGCGCGTCGATGATCCGCTGAAGCGCAGCAGCAGAAACGTGATCAGGCCCTTTGCCAATAACAGCAGCGGCGCCGCGATCAGCAGAAACTGCCAATTGCGCCAGACGACGCCCAGATCGATGGCCATGCCGACGCTCATGAAAAAGAGGCCCATGAGCAATCCACGGAATGGCTCGATGTCCGCTTCGAGTTCGTGCCGATAGCGCGACTCCGCCAGAATAACGCCGGCCAAAAATGCGCCGAGGCCCATCGACAACCCCACAGCGCGCATCGCCCAGGCCGCCGCCAAGACGATCAGCAAAGCGCCTGCCGTCATCATTTCGCGGGCGCCGGACGAGGACAACGCCTTGAACAGGGGATTGACCAAGAGACGCCCAGCGATAGCGATCGCCAAGGCGGCGGCGACCGCAAAACCCGTCCCCTTCAAACCGCTCAGCCAGCCGTCGAGATTGCCTGCGTCCGGCAAGACGATCCCCTGGTGCGATTGGACGCTCATCGCCAAGAGCGGACCGACCGCGATGAGCGGCGCCGCCGCGATATCCTGAAACAACAGAACCGAGAATGAGCGGCGTCCATACGGCGCCTGCAGATCGCCGCGATCCTCTAAAACCTTCAAAGCGATCGACGTGGCGGAAATGGCGAAGGCGACGCCCGCCAATCCCGCGGCCAAAGGAGTCAAATTCGCCCACAGATGCAACGCGGCTGCGATCACGGCGGCCGTGACGATCATCTGGACCGGGCCGAGGCCTAAGATGTCCCGCCGCAACGCCACCAGACGTTCCGTACGTAACTCCAGCCCAATAACGAACAACAGCATCACGACGCCGAGTTCGGCGACTGACGCCACGGCATGGGCGTCCTGAACGGCGCCGACGCCAAAAGGGCCGATCAATGCGCCAGCGGCGAAATAGCCTAAAACAGACCCGAGCCCGAGGCGTTTGAAGAGCGGCACGGCCACGACCGCCGCCGCGAGCAAAAGCAATATGGCCGGCAGGAAATCCGTATGACCCGATCCTCCATGCTCCATGCCTTGTCCGTGCTCCAGCCTGCGTTGTGAGAACCTAGGGGCTCAGGGAGACGATCGCCACGCGTTTTTCTGAACTGAATCTGAGCTTGGCCTACGCCTCGCCCTTCTGGCTAAGGGACTGGCGCGGGTTTCGCGGCTCGGCGATTGTGAGCCAAGGGGAATTTCATGGCTTGCCGCCGCCTAATCTCATTATTGCTTCTGTTCGCGCCATTGGCGGCTTGCGCCAGCACGCTCCAGCCTGAGGCCCGCCCGGACGCGGCCCAGCGCATGGCGGATCAGGCGATCGTCTATAATGAATCCTACGCCAAGGCCGTGACCGGCCAGATCCTGCTCAACATCCTGCGCGCCCGCGACCGCCAGCCCCGTTATTATTTGTCGATGAGCGGCATCACTGACGACAGCACCAATGGCCGCTCCGCCTCCGCTGATATCGGCGGCGTACCTCTTGGCAATCCCGGAAACCCATGGGGCGTCTTTTCATTTGGCGGGTCGCGTTATTACGAGTCTAACCCGGCTTACAAGGTCGAGCCGTTCGACAAGGACACGCTCGCCAAGGCGATATTCAATCCAACCGACAGCACGGTTTTCACGCACTACTGGCAAGGCGGCTGGCCCCGCGACATGCTGGTCCTGATGCTGGTGGATCACATCACGCGCATCGCGCCAGGCGCTGCGGCCGGCAAATATGTGGTCCAGGATTTCGAAAACGAGGCCAACAACATCGCGAATGATTGCAACGACGACGTAAAAAGCAGCGGCTGCGATTTTGTGCGCGCGATGCGCGAAATGCTCAACGCCGCCGCAGCGGCAGAGGCGCGCGACACGAGCGCCGATGATCGCTCCAAGCAATTGCGCAAGGACTGCCAACCGCTTGACGATTATACGCAGGACGGAAAGTTGCTTCAGGCCGCGTACGAACGTCTGGCGAAGGTTTGCCAGCCGCGGCTTGAATTGCCCGGCGCAGTGTACGTGTTGAATCTGCGGTCTTTTGATGAGGCAGTATATTATGTCGGTGAGTTGCTGCGCCCCGCCGTCACGCAAAAGGTTTCAGGTGAAATGTCCGCTCAGGTGAATGTACGCGCGGCGGGGCTCAAAGGCGGCGGCGCCGGCGTACCGCTCTTCCGGCTTTTATCGGAATCCAAGGCCTCAGCGGAACTCAGCGGCGACCAGCGCAGCCGCTTCGCCGCTAGCGTGCTCTATGGGGGCGTGCGGTTCTATGCCGGAGCGCCTGTCGGGCGGGCCTGCGCAGCGGCCAATTCGGATGTGTGCGCGGATGACGCAGCGCGTGGCGATCGCACATCATCGGTCTTATCGCTGCTTTCGGAACTCCTGTCTTTGAACCAGTCTCCCGAAGCGATCAAACCTCCCGCCCGCTCTGTCCGATAAAGGCCTGGCCGCCGTTTACTTTACAATCAAGCCATTAGGCCAACCGGGGTTAGGCCTCCGCGTGTCACTAGCCTCTTTTGGCGGAACTGGTACAAGTCCCGGCAAATCAGGGGGAAATATGTCTGAGTCGCAGGCAGGGGCGCCCGCAGGCGCCGTGCAAAAGAAGCAACCCAATATCGGCCTTGTGGTCGCCGCGTCCTCCAGCGGCACCGTGTTCGAATGGTATGACTTCTTTATTTTCGGCCTAATGGCGACCACCATCGCCAAACACTTCTTCACCGGCCTGAACGACACGGCTGCGCTCGTCGCTGCACTATTGACCTTCGCCATCGGTTTAGCAGTCCGGCCACTCGGCGCTGTGGTTTTCGGCGCCATGGGCGATTCCAAGGGCCGCAAAAACACCTTCTTAATCACCATCTCGGTGATGGGCCTGTCGACCTTCGCGATCGGCTTCATGCCCGACTACAACCAGATCGGCATCTGGGCGCCGATAGGCCTGTTGGCGCTACGAATCCTGCAAGGCTTCGCGCTGGGCGGCGAATATGGCGGCGCGGTTATCTATGTCGCCGAGCACGCCCCTGCCGGTAAGCGGGGGTACTACACGGGATGGGTGCAAACCGCCGCCTCCATCGGCCTGACCACGGCGTTGCTCGTAATCCTGGCGACGCGGACCATCGTCGGCGAAGACAGTTTCGGCGCCTGGGGCTGGCGCATTCCATTCCTTGTGTCGATGATCCTGCTTGCCATCTCGCTGTGGATCCGCACGCAATTGGGTGAAAGCCCCGTCTTCACAAAAATGAAAGAGGACGGCGCGCAAGCAAAAGCGCCGCTATCCGACATCATGAAATGGCCAATCCTGAAGCTGATGCTTTTGTCGCTTGTCGGATTGATGATGGCGCAAGGCGTGATCTGGTATTTCGCGCACTTCTACACACAGACCTTTCTGGAAGGGCTGCTTAAAGTTCCAGGGCCCGTTGTTAATCAATGGCTGATGATTGCGGTTCTGGTTTCGACGCCGCTCTATATTTTCTTCGCTTGGCTCTCCGACAAGATCGGCCGTAAGCCCCTGGTGCTGTTCGGCATGATTCTGGCGGCAATCTCGTTCTTCCCCGGTTTTCATCTAATGGCCGAAGCAGCGAACCCGGATCTCGCGCGGGCGCAAAAGAACGCGCCCATTATCGTCTATGCAGATCCCGCCGAGTGTTCGTTGCAATTCGATCCGGTGGGCAAGGCCGCGTTTTCTTCGTCCTGTGACATTGCCAAGTCGCAATTGGCGAGCAGCGGCATTTCGTACGACAACGCCGCCGCGCCGAAGGGCTCGCTTGCCGAAGTTCATATCGGTTCCTCCGCGAAGGTGGCGAGCGTCGAAGGCCGAACGCTCGACAAAGCAGCTTTGACGGCAGCAAAAGCAGACTTCGCGCAACGCTTGAAGTCGGCGCTGAAGGATGCCGGCTATCCCGAAAAAGCCGATCCGTCGAAAATTAATCACGGGGTGGCAATCGCCGTGTTCATCGTTTTCATCATCGCCGCCACGGCCCTCTACGGTCCGCTGGCCATGATGATGATTGAATTGATGCCGGCGCGCGTCCGCTATTCCGCGGTCTCTATTCCCTACAATATCGGCACCGGCGTGTTCGGCGGTTTCGTTTCGCCCATCGCCGTCGCCACGGTGGCGGCCACCGGCAATATCTATTCCGGCGCCTACTTCCCAGTGATCGTCACAGTGATTGCGATTGTGGTGTGCTTTTTCTTCATGCCGGAGACCAAGGACCGGCCGCTCGGCCACGAAGCGGATCAGTCCGCGAGCTAAACGCGCCGCTTTAGCTTTGTGATCGAGCGCTGCGTGGCGTCCTGCATGCGCGTGAAAAAGCTGATTAGAAAATGGATCTCGGTGTCGCTGTTATCGGACAGCGCTTTATCCATCTCTTTTTGCAGCGCTGCAAAGAACGCGGAAATTCTCGGCGCGGCTGCTGGCGATAATGCGATCAAAACTGTGCGCCGGTCGTGCTCGCTGCGCCTGCGGACTGCATAACCGGCGCGCTCAAGCCGATCGATCACAGTGGTGACAGCCCCAGTTGTGAGCCCCAGTTCTTCCGCCAAGGCGCCAGCGCTCACCGCGCCACGCACATTCAGCATATCGAGGCAACGCAAATCCGTATCATTGACGTCCAATAGCGATCCTATCGTTGCATCCAATCGCGCGCCCAAGGCGCCCGCTTTTCGCGTCGCGATTTCCAAGGACTGGATGAGCGCCATGCGCTCCTTCCGGACGCGCCGCTTTTCGGCATCTGCCTTTTCGGACGCGGTTAGCTTCGTCGCCAATTCACACCTTCGCCGGTCAATCAAATTACCTTGATATTCTTATATCTTGATTGTCAAGGTAATGCTGTACCCTCAATGCGCGCTTCCAACCAAAAGTGAACCGGTCGGGAGTTTTATTACTTTCTTGCAATCCTTTGCGCCTGCGAACGCTGTCTTTGCCGCTCAAGAAAAATTTCCGCTCGCCGATTTGGCCCGTCTTGAAACCCGCAAATCGTGCACCAGATAGAATGCAGACCGAGCGGCTTCCCCCCCGTAGCCGCCGGGACGTGAGAGGCGCGGCCCCGCGCCCTAACGAACTGGGACCTGGTCTGCGCACCCCCCCGTCGCAGATTCAGGTCCCAGAATCGTTTTAAGCGTAGTAACGTCTCTGTATCGCGGAATTTGAAGCAGTTTCTCTGCTGGCGCGCCGGTTAGACTTGAATTGATGCAGCGCAGCGTTCCTTATGGCGACTGCGAGACCGTTCCGATTCGCGAACGATAATTTACAAGCTTCGAGCGCTGCACTGATGACGACCTTTACGCCGCACCAGGATAAAGCGCTGAAAGCCGCCGCCGACTGGCTGAAAAACAAACCCGGCCAACACGGCAATCCGCAAATCTTCCGCCTATTCGGCTACGCCGGCACCGGCAAGACAACGCTCGCTATGCACCTTGCGGAAAGTGCGCCGGGATCGGTGCTCTTCGCGGCCTTCACTGGCAAAGCCGCTTTGGTGATGCGTTCTAAGGGCTGCGAGGGCGCCAGCACCATCCATAGCCTGATTTACAAAGCGCGCGAGAGCACCGAGGAGGCGCCCAGCTTCGAACTCTGGGACGACGCGCCCGCCGGCCGCGCCTCGCTCATAATTATCGATGAATGCTCGATGGTCGATTCCGACCTTGGCCATGACCTCCTCTCCTTTGGAGCGCCGCTTTTGGTGCTCGGCGATCCAGCCCAATTGCCGCCCGTCTCCGGCGGCGGCTATTTCACGGGCCAAGAACCGGACGCCATGCTGACCGAAGTCCACCGCCAGGCGGAAAACGACCCGATTGTCCGGCTGTCCATGCAGGTCCGCGCCGGCGAACGTCTGGACTTCGGCCGCTATGGCGACACCGAAGTGGTGCGAAAGGCCGACCTCGATCCCTCCAGAGTACTCGAAGCCGATCAAGTGCTGGTGGGCCGCAACAACACCCGCCGCGCCTATAATCAGCGCCTGCGTGAACGCCGCGGCATGGAGGGCGAATTCCCCATCGCCGGCGACAAGCTCGTTTGCCTTCGGAACAACCGCAAGAAAGGCCTTTTCAATGGCGGGCTGTGGCGCGTCACGGAGCGCAAGACCTCGCGCACGCCTGGCGTTTTAAAGCTGCGGCTACTTCCGGACGAAGACTTGAGTTCGGGCAAGGCCGTGCGCGTTTCGGTAAAACAGGAATGCTTTACCGGCGGCATCGAGAAATATGATTGGCAGGAACGCCGCCGCCATGACGAGTTCGATTTCGGTTATGTACTGACCGTCCACAAATCGCAGGGCAGCCAATGGGACGACGTGGTACTGTTCGACGAAAGCTTCGCCTTCCCCGACAGCCGGGAGCGCTGGCTCTACACCGGCATCACGCGCGCGGCAAAGCGCCTGAGCATAGTCGTGTAAGGTCACCGGGACCTTTCGGCGTCAGCTTTGCGTTTAACGTCGCCCAACTGTTGTGAAGGAGTACCATGTCCAGCGAAACCCTGCACGTCCCGCGCGAGCGTCTGTCCAAAGCCACGCTCCACCTTCACTACGCGATCGCCTCCTTGATGGAAGAACTCGAAGCGGTGGATTGGTATCGCCAGCGCGCCGACGATACGGACGACGCGGATTTGAAGGCCGTTCTCCTACATAATGCCGACGAGGAGATTGAACACGCGGCCATGGTCCTCGAATGGATCCGGCGCAACGATCCCAAATTCGACAAGCAGCTGCGCGAATACCTGTTCACCACGGCGCCAATTACGCAGGTCGAAAAGATCGCCGAGGGCAAATCATAACCGGAAATTTCCGGCGGGGGATTGGCGCCGCCTAATCCACCATGCCGAGTGGCGCTCCGCCCAGTCTTTGCTAAAGAGGCTGCATGCCCGACATCAAAACCTTGTTTGTGACCAAGCTCTACCGCGCCGCTTTGATCGACGCGGCGGCGCTGAACAAGGACCTTGCGGTCGCCTGCCGCGATCTAGCGGCGCATGACGGCGCTGGGCAGGCCTGGAGTAAGGACAAAGGCTATAAGGGCTACACGTCCTACGCTTCGTTGAATGATCTGCCCAAACGCGATCCGGCATTCGCGGATCTGAAGAAGCAGCTCGATAAGCACGCCGCCGCCTTCGGCAAAGACCTGCATCTCGATCTCGGCGGCCGGAAGCTTACTCTGGATTCCCTATGGGTGAATGTGCTGGAGCCAGGCGGCGTTCACACCGGCCACATTCATCCCCATTCGGTAATTAGCGGCACATATTATGTCGAGATACCAAGCGGATCATCAGCGCTTAAATTCGAAGACCCGCGCTTGCCGTTGATGATGGCGGCGCCACCCCGCGGCATGGATGCGCCAGAGGCTGAGCGTAGCTTTATCTACATTCAACCCGCCGCCGGCGAGCTGCTCATGTGGGAGAGCTTTGTGCGCCACGAAGTGCCGCCAAACACCGCAAAGAAGCCACGCTTGAGCGTCAGCTTTAACTATCGCTGGGGTTAGCTCTACGGTTTGCGCGCTGCGCCGGTTGGACGTCCCTTGTGAGCCCAACGATTGGCGACATCCGGAAAGCGCGGATCGACGCCATCGAGCACCGAGGGAATGCTTTCCGAACGCGCCAGCGCCAGCGCCGCTTCCACGGTTTCGCTCCGCGCCAGGAGACGCAGGTTCACTTCGGTCGGCGGCATCAAGAACCACTTACCCTCTTCCGCCTGCCGCAGAACGTCAGAAGGAGTTGTCCAAAGCGATTCCACCGCCTCACGGCCGCAATGTTCCGCATCGTGATCATCGGGCGCCGCGGCGAGAAAGAAATGCGTATCGAAACGTTTGGGATTGCGCGACGGCGTGATCCAATGCGCGCAATAGGCCAGACCGTCTGACGCCAACGTCAAACGCTCGTCGCGCAGAAATGCGGCCAGCGGAAGCTCATCCCTTTCCAGCAATGTCCGGTAGCGCGCCAGCGATTGCAGGCGCTTGCCGCAAACCATTACCCCGGCCTCATCGCGCGCCAAGAGAATGCCGCACTCCTCGAAAACCTCACGGATAGCGGCGGCGCGATACGCCAATTCAACATCGCTGACGCCGTCGGTGACGCCTGACAAAGCGCGAAGGCTTGGGTCGCAATCGCCCAGATCGACCTTCCCGCCAGGAAACACCAAAGCGCCAGGACCGAAATCCAACGCATCGTTTCGACGCGCCATAAACACCTCAAGCCCCGCGCGCTGCCGCAACAGCAGCACGGTGGACGCAGGCAATGGAGCGACGGGATGTGAGAGCGCAGACATCAGACTTTGATATAGGCGCGGCGCCTCTGCGCCTCAATCACCCCAAACGGCGAAGCGCCGTTCATATTCACGCTATGCACAACAAAGCAGCGCGAAACCTACAACCGGCCGATCATCGCCTTGGCGGCAGCGGGATTCCGCTCCTTCGCGCCCGCAATAAAGAAACCGAAGACGTCGCGCTTTTTGGCCCAGGTCTTGAAGGTCTTGGCCCATTCGTCCAGCGCTTCGGCCGGATAGCCGGTTTCAACGTCCGGCTGCGCTTGCTGTAGTCGCGCATAAGCGAAGTCGGTGGTCTCGACATCCTTCACCGGCCAATCCGGGTCGTCGGCGGACACGAGCGCGCATTGATGCTTGCGCAATTGTTCAACGAATTCCTTCTTCCGGAAGGTGTCGTGCCGCACTTCAATTGCGTGCCGCAGACGGATCTCGCCGCGCTCTTGCGGCAACGCGCTCAAGAACGTCTCCATGTAATCGGGATCGTAGGTGCGGCCGGCGCGGAATTGCCAATTGATGGCGCCAAGCTTCTCGCCCATTTCCAGAATGCCGCCGTCGATAAAGCCGAGCGCGGCCTCCGCAGCGGCGGCGGCGTCTCTGCGCTCCATGATGATGCGCGGCGCCTTGAGCGTGAAGACAAAGTCGTCCGGCGTTTCATCCGCCCAGCGCTTATACACGGCCGGAGTCTGCGCGCGATAATAAGTCGAATTGATTTCCATCGCCGTCACTTGCCGCGAGGCATAGGACAGCTCCTGCTTTTTCGTGACGTGCTTTGGATAGAACGTCTCGCGCCACGGCTCATAGCTCCAGCCGCCAATGCCGATGCGAATGGGCTGCATGGTGGGGCTCCCTTGGCTGAACCTCAAGGCCGGTCTTCCAGGCCATGCCAAATGCGGATGATGATTACGCTATCGTCCGTGACGCGATAGCGAACGACATATCCAGATTTACCAAATTGCACGACCAATTCTCGCAAGTCCGGCGCACGACCTTGCCGCCCCTTGAACGGCTGATCGCCTAGCGACAATATCTGGGTGGACAGGGTCATGAACATCCGGAGCGCGGCGCGCGGGCTTTTTCGCTGAAGATGACGTTCCAGGCGAGCCAAGTCGCGACGCGCCGCCGGCCGCAACTCAACCTGCCTCATTTCGGCGGATTCAGCCTGGCTGCTAGGCGGGCCTCAATCTCGGCGAAAACCTGTTCGGCGGGAATGTCTTCGCCGGGTTCTTCCAGACGGCGCAAATCTTCTTCCCAATCAAGCTCGACGCCGACATCGGCGTCCAAAGCGACGTCAAACGCCAATTGCTGACGGACATAATCCTCCGGCGACAAGCCGCGCGCCTGCGCCGCCGCACGGACGTCATCCGCGAGGGCACCTTCAAGCTCAATACTCAGGACAGCCTTGGACATGGAAGCAACTTAGCCGAAAAACGGATGCTGGAAAAGCTCACTTTTGTTGCGTTCGTCGGGAGTGAAGACCCAACGACGGCAACATCTTCATATGGTAGTTTTGCAACATGACAAAGAGACCAGCCCCATATTCGAAGGGTGAAATCGGCAAGATGAGGATCGCAAAAGGCTTCCTACCCTCACCCGACAAGCTAGTGCTGCGCGAGCTCATCGATGCGCATACGG